>JAYUKK010000114.1:0-14042 GCA_043764515.1 Microbacterium sp. | reverse complement strand
TGCGCATTCGTGAGTGGGCCGACGTAGAGCGGCAGATCAGACGGCAGTCGAAGGGCGTCGGCAAGCACGCCGCTGACGGCGAGAACGCCGCCGACGCGACGCTGGTGCACAGGGCAATCCTCAGCGGCCTCCTCTCCCACATCGGCCTGAAAGACACCGCGAAGCGCGACTACCTCGGCGCCCGCCAGCGCCGCTTCGTGCTCTACCCGGGCTCGGGTCTCGCGAAGAAGCAGCCCGAGGCCGTCATGGCCGCCGAGCTCGTCGAGACCAGTCGACTGTTCGCGCGCACCGTCGCCGTTATCGATCCCGCGTGGGCCGAACCGCTCGCGGGCGAGCTCGCGAAGCGCTCGCACAGCGAGCCGCGCTGGGAGAAACGCCAGGGCGCCGCCGTTGTTGACGAGAAGGTCACGCTGTTCGGCGTGCCGATCATCCCGCGCCGGCGCGCGCAACTGAGCCGCATCGATCCGGCGCTCGCGCGCGAGCTGTTCATTCGCCACGCGCTCGTCGAGGGCGAGTGGGATACCTCCCGGCTCGACAAGCGCCTGACCGCCTTTCTGCGCGACAACGCGCGCGTGCGCCGCGAGCTCGAGCAGCTCGAAGAGCGCAGTCGCCGCCGCGACATCTTGCTTGACGACGAGAAGATCGTCGAGTTTTTCGAGGCACGCATCCCCGCGGACGTCACCGACGTGCGCCGCTTCGAGCGGTGGTGGCGGGATGCCCTGAAGCAGCATCCCGAAACGCTCACCCTCACGCGCGACGACCTCGTCGAGGCCGAGCAGCTGCCGGCCGACGACGGTTCATACCCGACGCGGCTCACGCTCGGCGATCAGACGCTCAGTGTCGGGTATCGCTTCGAGCCCGGTGCCGCCGACGACGGCGTCACCGTCACCGTGCCGCTGCCGCTGCTGCCCCGGCTCGACACGGCGGGGTTCGACTGGCTCGTTCCGGGCCTGCGGCTCGAGCTCGTGACCGCCCTGCTCAAGACGCTGCCGAAGGCGATTCGCCGCAACGTCGTGCCCGCGGCCGACTGGGCCGCGAAGCTGCTCGCGGCCGTGCCGCCCGGCGCCGACCTGCGCGAGCTCTCGATCACCGAGTTTCTCGCCACCGAGATTCGTCGCCAGACGTACACGCCCGTCGAACCCGACGACTTTGACCTCGACCGCCTGCCCGCCCACTTGCGCATGGGCTACGCGGTCGTCGACGAGCGCGGCAGCAAGCTCGCGCGCGGTACCGACCTCACCGCCCTGCAACAGAAGCTGCGCGAGCGCGGGCGCGACTCGGTCGCGCGTGTGGCCACGGCCGCGGCAAAGAGTCCGATCGAGCGCGGCGGCATCACCACCTGGGACGACACCATCGGCAAGGGGTCAGGCGGCGACGGTGGTGGGGGCACCCTGCCCCGGCAGCTCGACATGCGCCGCGGCGACACCACGATTCGCGCCTACCCCGCGCTCGTCGATGAGGGCAGCTCGGTAGCGATCCGGCTGCAGACCTCGGTCGCCGACCAGGTGGCCGCGCACCGTGCGGGAGTTCGCCGGCTCGTGCAGCTGGGGGTTCCGTCACCGCTCGCGTACATCCAAGAGCACCTCACCAGTGCCGAGAAGCTCAGCCTCGGCGCTTCGCCCTACCGCTCGACGGCCGCGCTCATCGACGATGCGCTGCGTGCTGTGATCGACGAAGAGCTCGCCGCTTCGGCCGCCGATGCTCGGGATGCCCTGCCGTGGTCTCGCGAGCAGTTCGAGTCTCTGCGCGACCGCGTCAACGCCGGCTTGCCCGACCGCCTGTTCGGCATCGTGGCGACGACGGCGGCCGTGCTGGCGGCGGCGCGCGAGGTCGACGTGCTCATCGCGCGCAGCTCGAGCTTGCAGTTGATGGCGCCGCTCGCCGACGCGCGCGAGCAGCTCAACGCCCTCGTGCACGACGGATTCATCGGACGCACGGGCCTCGCCCGCCTCCCGCGGTTGGTCATCTACCTGCGCGGCATCATCCACCGCGTCGAGCGCCTCGCCGACAACCTCGGCCGCGACCGCGCGTGGATGCTTGAGGTGCAGCAGGCCGTCGAGCTCTACACCGCGGCGGGCGCCACACTGCCGCTCGCGGCCGACCCCGAGCCCCGCATCCGCGAGGCCCGCTGGATGCTCGAAGAACTGCGCCTCTCGCTCTTCGCCCAGCCGCTCGGCGCGCAGGGCCCGATCTCGGTGCAGCGCATCCGCAAGCAACTCAGCGGCTAGCGGAGGTCAACCGCCGTACAACTCCGCCGGGGTCTGAGTGCAGAGTCGGTTGATCCTGTCCCACTCCTCTTGCGAGCTCACCGCTTCCGCGACGAGCGTGTAGGGAGCCCACGACCCAGGCTGACCATACGACGACATAAAGGTCTGCAGGCTCGGCGGATCAGGTACCTGGTAGCCCTCCGCCTCGAGGCACGGAGTCATGACCTGCGTGTAGTAGTCGTAGAGGTACCGGATCTGGTCGTCGACAAGCGGCACCATCTGGCGCGGGTTGATCGGATACTCGACCGAGCAGACGTAGTACGCGATCGCGTAGGGCATCTCTTGGCCGGTCGGCGCCCCGGCGCTCAGGCCGCCGTCTACCGCGGTGGCAAGAAAGCCTTGAGCGCTCAGGCACTCAGCCATTGCGAAGGGCCACTCCTCGAGCGTGACGAGCCGCACCTGGTCAACGTCGGGTACCTCGGCGTCGGGAAAGTCGCCGAGAAGATCATCGAGCGCACGCTGGTTGTCTGCTGCTGTCTGAGCTTCGAGATCCGCGTCGGAGTAATCAGGAAGCGCAGGCGGCTTTATCCCGGTCGCGCAAGCCGACAAGCCCACCATAGTTACGAAGATTGCGATGACCTTCGCGAGGGCTTGGACCGACATCACGGGAGCGGCACCTTGCGACTTAGCCCTAGGCATCTATACGCGTGGTAGAGCAACCGCGAATCAGTAGCAAGAAATGCTCGCCGACGAAAGGTAGGCGCCATCCACATAGTTGGGGCCGGGCGCCGAGTAGATTCCCCAAAGCCGCGTCTTGGTCGTGTAGCTCGAACCGTGCTGGATCGTGAACGACCATGATCCACCGCCGGTGCCGATCGTGTGAACTGTCGCGTACTTTGCGTTGCTCACAGTCTTTACATACTTCGGTGAACACGCCACCGGCGACGTAAGCACCAGCGTTACGGCAGTTGCTGGCACGACAGAAACAAGTGTCAACAAAACAGCAGCCGAGGCAGCGACTACCGGCTTCGAGGATGCGTTCATTGGTTTTCTCCCCCAAAGTCGATCTGATTGGTACAGCCAGCCGGTAGTAGACCGACTGTTCTACGCAAACGTACCCCCCCCTATCGAATGTTGTGCAAGCCTCGCATAGTCGCCCGCACAAGCGTGAAGCCCGCCGTTCCTATTGCAGCGTGCCTGACAACACAAAAGCGTCCGACAGCCTGCTCACCTCGAAGCGCACTCATGGCTGCCTAGGCGCTGCGAACTAGATCGTTTCGAACCAAAAGGGCCACAAAAGCGACACGTCACCTTGCTTATCCTTGGCGAACGAATCACGGTGATTGGTGTGGGATGGCACGTGCAACGCGCTCCGATTCAACGAAGATCTGAGCGCAATCGACCGTGAGATGCCCGACAACCGAAAACCAGCACCATGACAATCGCAGATCCGCACAACGTTCCCTCGAGACAGGACTGCTCTTGACTGCGCGCGGTTGCCCGGAAGGCTTCCTTTTCCCCATCGTCAAGCTCACAAGTAGCACTCCAAGCGCCTGACGTTGGTGCCGCGCGTTCGCAAGCGCTACACGAGGTGACCAAAACTCAATCTCGGGCCTGCGAACGTGTCTGCAATGAACATCGATGTTCCCTCAGCCGTGAGATCTGGACCTACTCAAGCAATCACCGGAGCATAATGAGCAACGAGGTCAGTGAGCCTCGCCGATGGGGCCCCTTCATGGCGATCGGCACGGGCGTCAGGCTTACGGCCTTCTTCGACATCGGCCTGCTTGAGCCAGTTCGACAATGACTGCTCCGAGATCCCGAAATCCTTCGCGATCTGCGCCAACGTCACCCCGCTCTCACGACTGCGTGCGACCGCGACAACGTCCTCGCGGAACTCTCTGGGATATGGACCGGGCATGATGACATCCTCCACTGAAGGGACGAATCCCTAAAGATCAGGTGTCACCAGTTCCTGCATCAGACCCTCGGGGTTGATTCTTTGCCCGGCCGCTCGGCGAACAGAATCGATTTCGGTGCAGCGCATCCGCAAGTAAATGGCGAGCTTGCGAGGTCTAGCGGCCGTAGAGTTCCACAGGAATCTGCGGGCACAATCGATTGATCCGTTCCCACTCCTCTTGGGAGCTGACTGCTTCGGCGACGAGCTTGTAGGTCTCCCATGATCCGGGCTGGCCATATGTCGATACGTAAGTCTGCAGACTCGGCGGTTCTGGCACCTCATAGCCCTCCCCCTGAAGGCACGGGGTAGCCACCTGCGTGTAGTACTCGTAGAGATATCGGATCTGGTCGTCGACAAGTGGCACCATGACACGAGGGTCAATCGGATACTCGATCGAGCAAATGTAGTAAGCGATCGCGTAGGGCAACTCTTGACCATCTGGCGCAGAGGTCCCCAGTCCCCCGTCTTCTGCCACCGCGTCGAAGCCCTCCACCGTCAGGCAGGAAGCCATAGCCTCCGGCCACTCCTCGAGAGTGACGAGGCGCACCCGCTCGACCGTCGGCACCTGTGCGTCGGGAAACTCATCGAGAAGCGCGTCAAGTGCTCGTTCATTGTCGACAAGAGTCTGCGCCTCGAGGTCGGACGCGGAGTAGTTGGGCAAGTCTGGGGGCTTGATGCCTCCCGAACAGGCAACCAACATCAGTATTGACAGCGACGTCGCGACCCACGCCGCCCTCTTGACTACGTCAGTCAAGGTCGACTTGCGGTCCGAGCCACTCATCACTTTCCGGGGCAAATGCAAGAATTACTCAAAGCGTGCATGAGATGCTAGCTGAAGACAGGTACGAACCATCTGCTTGATTCGGCCCGGGGGCGAAGCTAATTCCCGATGCGCTCCGCGTATTCGTCACGTAGCCGGCACCGTTAGAGAAAGTCCAACTGTAGGTACCACCACCCGTACCGACTTGGTGTACCACGGTGTACTTCGCGTAGCTGGTTGTCTTGATCTTTTGCCCAGCGGGGCAGTTCTTGTACGGCATCGTGATGGTGACGGCACTGGCTGGCGTCACCGACCCCAGTGTGAGCAGTACGGCAGCAGTAGCTGCGACAAGGCCTTTCGCAAGTCTGTTCACGAGCCTCCCCTTAGGTCGATCCACAAGACTCTCCGGCGGAAGCCGACGAGTAGACAGACTGTTCTACATCGAGCGGATGCTAACGGTACCTTCAAGAAGGGGCCAGGTCAACGATCGAATTTCTCCGTGGCACTGCTGATTTTGCGAGGGCTTTTCGCAGACTGAGCAAGCGCTATTCATAGCTGGTTCAGCCGTGGCCCACTTGCGAGCAGTTCGCCGACTAGCCTGATGCGGATACCGACTGGAGTGACATGGAAGACCCGAAGTCAACATCGCGCAGGTGGATCGTGCCCATCGTCATCGGCACGGGCGTACTGCTAGCGGGCGCGGCGATCGGCTGGGCATCCGCCACGGTGCTCACACCGCCGCAAGACGTGCTCGCCTCGACCGCGTTCACGACCGCCGAGGTCGTCACGGGTGAGGTCGGGTCGAGCATCATGCTCAACACCGTTGCAGAGTGGACGCCGTCGCCGGTCGGCTCAAACCTGGCGAGCGGCACCGTCACGACCGTCGACATCGCCGCGGGCGCCGAAGTCACTCCCGGCACGAAGCTGTACTCGGTCAACCTGCGGCCGGTCGTTGTGGCACAGGGCGCGATTCCCGCGTTTCGTGCGCTGACTAGTGGCGACACCGGGCAAGACGTTGCACAGCTGCAAGCCATGTTGACCGCACTCGGCCACTACAGCGGAGCGGTCGACGGCCAGTTCCGATGGTCGACCACCGCGGCTGTGCGGGCGTGGCAGAAGTCGCTCGGCCTTCCGCAAGACGGCGTCGTGCAGGCGGGCGACATCATCTATGTGCCCACCCTGCCCACCCGCGTGGCGCTCGACACCAAACTCGTCGCCCGGGGCGCGTCGCTCAGCGGAGGCGAGGCCGTCGTGCAAGGCCTCGGCACCGCCCCCTCCTTCTTTGTGCCGGTGACCGACGCGCAAGCGGCACTCATGCCCACGGGCACACGCGTCGAAATCACGAGCCCCGAGGGGTCGGCCTGGGAAGGGTTCGTCGTCGATCGGGTCACCGATGAGAACAACGGAATCCGCGTGCTGCTTTCCGGCACCGACGGCGCCGCTGTGTGCGCCGACGAGTGCGCGCAGGTGCCCGTCACCGGCCAATCGTTCTTGACCTCGCGCATCGTGATCGTCGAAAGCGTCACCGGTCTGACCGTGCCGAGCGCCGCTCTGCTGTCAAAGGCCGACGGCTCGATCGTCGTCATCGACAGCGAGGGCATCGAGTACCCCGTGACCGTCGTCACGAGCGCACGCGGACTCTCGATCATCGAGGGCGTGGATGCCGGCACCCGCGTGCGCGTTCCCGCCACCGAGGGCTGAGCGTGATCGAGGCACGCGGCATCACGTTCGGCTACGACCGTGATGCGCCCATTCTCACCGACTGGTCGGCGCGGTTCGACGCGGGTGAGGTGGTCGCCGTCACGGGCCCTTCTGGCCGCGGCAAGTCAACACTGCTCTACCTGCTGGGCCTCATGCTCAAGCCCGGTGACGGCGAAGTGCTCATCCAGGGCGACAGCGTCGCCGGCCTGGGCGACGCGCGGCGGGCGCACCTGCGCGCCTCCCTGTTCGGGTTCGTGTTTCAGGATGCCGCGCTCGACCCCACACGCACCGTCATCGACAACGTGATCGAGACCGCCCTCTATCGAGGCGAACCTCGAGCAGACGCCCAGTCTCGCGCCCGCGAGCTCATGGCGCAGTTCGGGGTGGAGCTGCGCGCGAGCGCGAAGCCCGGGCAGGTCTCCGGCGGTCAAGCGCAACGCATCGCGCTGTGCCGGGCGCTGCTGAACGACCCGCGCATCCTGCTCGCCGACGAACCGACGGGCAACCTTGACCCGGCGTCGGCCGAGATCGTCGTTGACGCGTTCCACGCCCAAGCGCACTCGGGCGCCACGGTCATCGTCGTCACCCACGACCCCGCACTCGTCGCCCGCTGCGACCGGAGGATCGAACTGTGACCGGCCGAAAGCGCACGCCGCGGTCGATGGCCGTGGTTCGCGAAGCCCTCGCCACATCGTGGGCGCAACCCGTCGCCTCGGTGGTCACGATCGTCATGGTTGCGGGAATGTGTGCAACGGTCTTGCTCACGACGGGCCGCACCGTCGGTGCCGAGCAAGCCGTCATCAGCTCGATCGACTCCGCCGGCACCCGCTCGATCATCGTGCGCGCCGAACCCGCCTCGGGTCTCGACGCCACTGTTCTCGACCGCCTCGCGAGCCTCGACGGCATCGAATGGGCCGGAGCTTTCGGCGCCGCAAGCGACGTGCAGAACGCCGCGTTCGACGACGCCACCCGCGTGCCCGTGCGCACTGTGTGGGCGGCTGACCTCACCGCGCTCGGAATACCGGCGACCTCGGCGATCGAGAATCGGTCGGCCTGGGCATCCGCCGCCGCTCTCGACGCGCTCGGGATGCCCGACGCAGTCGGCGGAGTCACGGCGGTCAGCGGGGGCGAGTACGCCATCATGGGCCGCATCGACGTACCCGACTACCTGCAGTTTCTCGAGCCGCTCGTGATGATCCCGCAGACACCAGAGACCTCGGGAGCGGTGAGCGTGCTCGTCGTCATCGCCGAACGCCCCGACCTCGTCGCTCCCGTCTCGCGCGCCGTGCAGTCTGTACTCGCCATCGACGACATCACCACCGTCACGATCTCGACCAGCGAGAGCCTCGCGACCCTGCGCGGACTCATCGAAGGCCAACTTGGCAGCTTCGGCCGCAACCTCGTCATCATCATCTTCGCGCTCACCGCCGTGCTCGTCGCAGCGATCCTCTACGGCCTCGTCATGCTGCGCCGCAAAGATTTCGGACGCCGCCGCGCCCTCGGCGCATCCCAAGGCCTCATCGTCGGACTCTTGCTCACGCAAGTGGCGGTGCTCAGCGCGATAGGAGCGATCATCGGATGCGCGGCAGCGGCCATCGGCCTCGCCGCCACCGGCGACCCCCTACCGGGGCTCGACTTCTTTGCGGCGGTGGCGTTACTCGCCGTCGCTGTGGGGGCGATCGCTGCCGTCATTCCCGCGTTGGCTGCGGCTCGGCGTGACCCGCTCACCGAGCTTCGAGTGCCGTAGGCAGTTCTGGCGTGCTGACAGTAGAGGGTGCGTCAGAGGTGGCGTGCCTCACCTGTCACCAAACGGTGGGTTGAGGGCACGCTGCTTCCAGCTCAGAGAGTCGCTCCTCGATGTCCGCAATGGGAACATCGCCGTAGGGGCCCCAGTTTCGTTCCATGTCTTGCCACGCCTGAAAAGACGGGGACGCGGGCAGGTCGAGGCCTTGAGTGTTGAGGCACTGGTGAACCTCGACGAGAGACTCGTAGATGGCGCGCCATTCATCGTCAGATTTCACCGGTTCGAGGTTGGCGCCGATCAGTTCAAGACAGGCACTGTTCGCCTCGAGAAAGAGGTCAGCTTGTTCATCGGTGGTCTCGAAGCTGAAGCTTCCATCTGCCTGTCGAATCGCGTCCCAGCCCTGTTCGGCCATGCACGCATTCATCTTCACGTCGAAGTCTTGCTGCGAGGTGGGCGCCGTGACCTCCTGGACGACAGCGACTGGGCCGGATGCGGAGCATCCAGACAGAAACAGAGAAGAACCCGCCAGCGCAACGATGACCATGGTTCTTTTCATGTACACCAGCCTCCGACGTTGGGCAGAGCCACCGTCGGGGAACACGCTACTCGCCCATTGCCTCGGGCCGGGCCGGAAGCTACGACCCGCGGAAGCCCGGCGGACTCTGCGGGCATGCTCGATTGAGCCGGGTGAATTGTTCTTCGCCACGAACGTCGACCCCCAAGTACGGCGACCACGAATCGGGGCTCTGCAACGAATCCTTGAAGGCCTGACGAGAGGGAGGCTCGATCACGTCGATCCCCTCGCGCTCAAGGCAAGGGTTGAGCACGTCGACAAAGTAGTCGTACAGGTAGTCGAGTTCGGCGTCGGTCGGAGGTTGCGTCAATGACGGGTCGACGGGGTACTTGGCGTCGCAGACATAGCGGGCGATTTCCATGGACATCTCTTGGCCGACGACCCCTTGGCTCTCGAATCCACCCTGGCCGTCATTGCTGACCTTGGCGTCGACGCCCTGATCAACGAGGCACTCGACCATGACCTCGGCCCACTCCGACGGATCGATGAAGCGCACGAGGTCGACGTCGGGGCGCACAGCATCCGGAAACTGAGATTCAACGCCCTGCCACGACTGCTCAAGCAGCTCAGCGTACGCCGCACTCGTCTCTTGCTCAGACAGTTGCGGCGGAGGTGGCGGCAGGGCTGGACCCGAGCTAGAACAGGCGGTCACTACGGCAGCGACGGCGAGTGCAGAGGCAAGAGTTGCCGCGGCGCGGAGAGACCAAGTCGACATGCGGTGAGGGTACCCGAGCAGAACGTCTATCAAGAGGAAACGTCGAGATTTGGCGACCGAGTCTCGTGGAAAGGCGAAGCGACCGACATCCCGAGCGCCGATGCCGCGGCAAGGAGACGATCGTCGTAGGCAACGAACGCGGTCAGCTCATCGCGAAGCTCTAGTGCGCTCGCGAGATGAATCGCGTCAAGGCTACGCAGTGTTGACGGCGAGAGCCGCGCTGCGGTGTCAAGAACCTGCGTGTCGATGACCAGCAGGCTGACCTGCGCGAGCAAGTCGACCGCTCGCGGCAGAACGGAAGGCTCGACTCGACCGAGGGCGCGCGGCAACTCAGTTCTCAGGAGCGCGCTGGAGGCCCAGTCGCGATTGCCAAAGTATGCCCGAAGCGCCACGGATTCCTTCTCACGCAGCAGCAACTTCACCACCGCCGAAGTGTCGAGATAGAGCACCTAGAGCCGTTCCCCACGCTGCTCATCGAGAATGTCGGCGATCGAAGGGCCGTTGTACTCCGGGTTGACCAGCACGGGAGGATTCGCCGCGAGCCACGCTGCGAGATCGCCGCGCCCCGGCGTCATAAGCCCTTTGTCAATCAGCTCTTGCACGCGCGACTTTGTCACCGTCGGCACGGGCCCGATGACGGCGACCGGCACCCCCCGCTCGGTCACCTCAATCGACTCGCCTTGCTTCACGCGAGAAAGGTACTTGCTCGCGTTTTGCCGCAACTCGCGCACGCCGATCTGATCCATGTGCTACACGGTAGCACCTGAGTGTGGAGGAGGTCTCGTGGTAGACACAGTGGCTCGACGGGCGTGGACTCTAGTGGCTAGTCTGCCGCGAGGGGGAAGGTGCTGAAGCTGATCGAACCGTCAATGTTGACGCCCACGGTCCAGACGCTCTCGGGCGTGCGGAGTTGCACGGTGAGTCCGCTTCTTTCGACGCGCGAGAGAGGGCCGCAATTCGTAGCAGAAGGCACCTCAGGATGGCGCGCCCTGAGGCAATACTCCCGCTCGCCGTCAAGCTCAGCACTGTCGATGAGGTACGCCGAGAAGTCTGCACCACTACTCTCAGCCTCCCGGGACACGGAGATCGCGGAGGGCCCCATGAGAAGTCGATCAGGCTCGTCGATGTCTTCAAAGGGTTCGACGACAGCAGAGCCCCCTTATGCACCAAAGGCAATGACATCGAGCACGCTCGGCGTGTGCTCGTTCTCGTGCAGGTTCTGATCGTTCTCAAGCCTGGGGCTACCCACGGGGCCCCACGCGAACAGTACAGGACCGACGGCACTGCCGCCCGGACTCGCGACCACACCAGATTCTTCGAACACGGATGGCAGTACACAGCTACCCCCGGCGCTCCATCCCTCAGACCCTTCGGGGAGGTCGGCGAAAGTGATGCAATACAGGTCCCACTCGGTACTCCGCCCGTCGGGCACGGTCGACGCCCGATACACGATGCCGAAACGATCGTTCCCCAATGGAGTAACCCGCGGGCCTTGCGTGATGTTCGACGCGTAGCCCTGCGAAAGACGCTCTGCCCACTCGCGATCCTCTTGGCTTTCCGGTTCGTCGAAGATCGCGAGGGGATCAGGATCGGGTAGTGCCAGCGCCCACCCCACTGTCGGGATAGCCAGCAGGGCCGAGATCACACCAGCCACCCCGACGGCACGCAGTCTTCGCCTTCCGCGACCATCACCGTGGTCGGGCACCGATTCCTGCTCCCTCTGCTCGGGGAGGTTCGCGACGGTGGTGACCCGTTCTGCGCTCGCCCACACCGCAACCGCAACGTCGGCTCGACGCGCCAGCTCCTGGGCCGCAGCGTCGGCCAGCGCCACTCGCTCGGGCGTGTCTGCCCGAGAGTAGGCCAGGCGCTCAAGCTCCCGGTCGTCTGCCTCCGAAAGATCGCGGTTCATGACGATGAGTCAACCATGCGGCTGACAAGCTCAGCGGCTGGACTGTGCTGTCGACTCCACCTCTTCGGCTTTCCTTTCACAGCCGGTGCAATTTCCAGTACATCGTGAGCTGTCGACACATGGTCGAAATGGACTCTCGCACCGGGCCCCTCGGCGCGCACGGCCGGATCGCGGCGCAGACGCCTTTAGGCAACTCAGCTTCTAGCCGAAGACGCGGCGGCCAGCCACCCACGTGCCGACATTCTGCGTTGCGTGGATGCTCTCCGCCGCCCCCGCGAACGGGTCGCGATCAGTCGCGGCCAGGTCGGCGACGGCCCCGACCTGGATGACGCCCGTGACGTGCGCGTCGCCCGGCCCGCGCCCGTTGATGAACGCCGACCCGGCCGTGTAGGCGTCGAGCGCTTCGGCCAGAGTGAGCGCCTCGTGCGCCAACAGCGGCTCGGGGTCGTACTCGGGGTCGTCGGCGGGCAGGGTGCGGTTGACCGCCACGTGGATGGCCTGCCACGGGTCGGGGGTCGAGACGGGCCAGTCGCTGCCGGCGCACAGTCGCGGGCGAGCATCCGTCGCCGCGACGTCGTCACCGGCGTTGCCGCCACCGGCGCCGCCGCCGGCCGCATGAGCCCCGCCGTGCAGGATGCCCGCGAACGGGTACTGCGTCGCCGCGCGCTCGGGGCCGACGAGCGGCAGCGTGAGCTCGCGCATCTGGGGCTCGTTGCACGCCCACAGCGCTTGCATGTTGGCGGTCACGCCGATCGCGGCGAAACGCGCGACGTCGTCGGGATGCACGAACTGCAGGTGGGCGAGGTGGTGGCGGCGGGCATCCGTCGACGGGCGCGAGGCCCAGTCGTTCGCCGCCGAGGTGGCCTCAAACGCGTCGAGGGCGTCGCGCACTGCGCGGTCGCCGATGACGTGCACGTGCGCGCTGAAGCCGACGGCGTCGAGCGCCATGATCGCGTCGGTGAGCGCCTGCCCGCCGACGAACGAAATGCCGGTCGGATGCTCGCTCTCGCCCGCCTCGCCCCGGTAGGGCTCGAGCATCGCCGCCGTGCCGTTCTCGACGACCCCGTCGGCCATGATCTTCACGGAACTGAGTCGAAAACGGGGCAGCGTTTCAGAAACCCCCGCCCCGAGTTCGGCCGCGTGCGCCTCACGCCGCGCGACGAGCTCGGGCACTTGCTCGACACCGCGAGCGCGATCCCACCACAGGGCGCCGACGACGTCGACGGTGAGGCGACCCTCGGCGAGGGCGCGGCGGTAGACGAGCGCGGTGTCGCTCGCGCCGAAGTAGTCGCCCACGATGGCGTCTTGCCAGGCCGTGACGCCGAAGCTGTGGGCGTAGCGCTGCGCTTCGAGTAGCGCGGCGTATTCGTCGTCGGGCGTCGCGGCGGGGGCCACCGCGGCAACGAGGGAGGCTGCGCCCTCGTGCAAGGTGCCTTGCGGCGAGCCGTCGTGCAGCCGCTCGATGCGGCCGTCGGCTGGGTCGGGCGTGTCGGCGGTGATGCCCGCGAGCGCGAGCGCGGCCGAATTGGCCCACGCGCCGTGGTGGTCACGGTTGTAGAGGAAGACGGGGCGAATGGGCTCGATCGTGTCGAGCTCGGCGGCACTCGGCGTGCCGCCGGCGAACGCGCTCATCGCCCAGCCGCCGCCCGTGATCCAGGCTCGCGAGGCGTCGCAGCCGCGGGGCGGATTGAGCTGGGCGTAGTCGGCAATGAGCCCTGCGTAGTCCTCGGCCGAGGAGCCCGTGCTCAGGTCGCAGCCGAGCCGCTCGAGTCCGCCTTGGATGGGGTGGATGTGGGCGTCGACGAAACCCGCGTGCAGCATCCCGCCCGCCAGATCGACCACCTCGGTGTCGGGACCGCGCCAGGCACTGAGGTCAGCATCCACCGCCGCAATGCGGCCCTCGACGACGGCAACCTCGAGAGGCGCCGGGCCAGCGGAACCGGCGGAAACAGAGCCGCGGCCCGGCCCCGCGTAGACGACTCCTCCGGTGAAGAGCAGATCTGCGTGGGGCACGGGCCGCGGTCTTTGGGGGGATGGGAAAGGGCGTTGCCGCCGGGGCTAGGCCGAGGTCTTGGCGTTGACCTCGTACGAGGTGTTCGTCGACTCGAAGAAGTTGACGAGCTGGAGGGTGTCGTTCGCCGTGGCCATCCACTTCGCCGGGTTCGACACGTTGTACTCGGGCTCGAAGCCGAGCTCTTCGAGGCGACGGTCGGCCAAGTACTTGACGTACTGGTTGATGTAGTTGGCGTTGAGACCCAAGATGCCGTTGGGGAGCAGGTCGTGGTTGTACTGCTCTTCCATCTCGACAGCGTCGAGAATCATCTGGCGAATCTCGGCAGCGAACTCGGGCGTCTGCAAGTCGGGGTTCTCTTCGAGCACCGTGAGAATCAGGTTGATGCCGAACTTGAGGTGCAGGCTCTCGTCACGCACGATCCAGTCGACGAGCGAACCGAAGTTGCGCAGCAGGTTGCG
>JAYUKK010000113.1:0-3920 GCA_043764515.1 Microbacterium sp. | reverse complement strand
CCGACGCTCGCCGGCCAGCGCGTGGGGTTTTGGGCCACAGGAGCCATCATCTATGTCGGCTGGAATCTCATGACGCTCGTGGGCGCTGTGCTCGGCGACTTGCTCGGCGACGTGCGTCAGTTCGGGTTGGATGCGGCCGCGGGCGCGGCCTTCCTCGGACTCGTGTGGCCGCGACTGATCGCTCTGCAGCCCGTCGCCGTCGCGGTGGGAGCGGCGGTGGTTGCCGCGGTGCTGCTCCCTGCGCTTCCGCAAGGCGTGCCGGTCTTGGTGGCAGCCCTCGTCGCTCTCATCGTGGGCGTACCCAATCTCTTTGCTGCGCGTCGCCCGACACCAGAGGGCGGTGACGCATGACCATCTGGCAGATCATCCTGCTCGCGTCGATTCTCGTGCTCGGCATCAAGCTGCTGGGGTACCTCGTGCCGCCGCGTGTGCTCGAAGCGCCGACGGCCGCGCGCACGGCGGAACTCACGACGGTCGCCCTTCTGTCGGCGCTGATCGTCGTTCAGACAATCGGCGACGGCCAGGGGGTCGCGATTGATGCCCGATTACCGGCGCTCGGCGCCGCGGCCGTGATGTTCGCTCTTCGAGTGCCGTTCATCGTCGTGATCATCGGCGCGGCGGCGACGGCAGCGGGTCTGCGCGCGATCGGATGGCAGTAGCCGCGGGGATTTCCGCGCTTTAGCCGTCGAGGTGATCACGGCCGGGCAGCCAGCTGCGGCCCGGCGAGCCCCACGAATGCTTGCGAATAGCCTTCGCTGCTGCGCGATCGTGCGGGTGAGTCAACCGATCGACGTACAACACGCCGTCGAGGTGGTCGTACTCATGTTGGAAGATGCGGGCAAGCCATCCCGAGGCATCAATCTCGTACGGCTCGCCGTCGAGGTCGATCGCGCGCAGCAGCGCGCGCTCTGAGCGCACGAGCGGATAACGTTCGCCGGGAACCGAGAGGCACCCCTCTGAGTCGTTCTCGTCGTCAGCCTCGCCGACCGGGGCAAGGCTCACGAGCAACTCGGGGTTGATCGCGACGCCGCGCCACCGAACGGCGTCGTCATCGGTCCAGTCGTAGACGAACACGCGCGCGTCGACGCCCACCTGAGGTGCGGCGAGGCCTACACCCGGAGCGGCTTCCATCGTTTCGAACATGTCGGCGACGAGCGCCCGCAATTCATCATTGATGACCTCGACCACTGAGGCGACAGCGTGAAGAACCGGTTCGCCGGTAATGCAGATCGAAAGGGCGGCCATTCATCCAGAATATCGACGTCGTGCGGGGTAGATTGACCGAGTGCCGCCCGAGCTAAGTGACCTGACTGAGCAGATCACGCTCACTCCGTATCAATCGATTGGCGTCCCCATCGCGCTGGTCGGGGCCGTTTTTCTCTCGCTCGGGGCGCAACTGCAGCATCAGGGTGTGACGCGCGTCGAGGTGAGCCACGGTGATGGCGAAAAGGCCGGCCTCAGCATCCGTCAGCTCATGCATCTGCTCGCGCGGCCGTCCTGGGTGATCGGCTCGCTGCTGCTCGGTCTGGCGATTGTGTTTCAGCTCACGAGCCTTGGCTTTGCGCCCCTGATTGTGGTGCAGCCGCTCGGCGTTGTCGCGCTCGTGATTACCGCGGTACTCAACGCCCGCATCTCCAAGATCAAGCTCGACCGCCACGCGATTCGCGCAATTGCGATGTGCGTGAGTGGTGTCGGCATCTTTGTTGCCATCGCGGCGGTCTACGCCATCGAGCGAGAGATCACCGAGGTACAACTGCTGATCGTGCTGGGTATTCTCGGCGTGGTGCTGGCGGCATTTGCGCTTGCATTCGCGTTTGCGCGTCAGGTGGTGGGCGCGATGTTCTACATCATCGGCGCGGGTGTGCTCTTCGGCTTCGTCGCAACGCTCGCGAAGGTCGTCATCAACCGCATCCTCAACAACAACTTTGAGGGGCTCACAGTGGTGGCCATCGTGGCCCTGCTCGCCTCAGCCGCGCTCGGCAGCTATTTCGTGCAGACGGCATACTCCGTGGGTTCGCCCGACCTCGTGATCGCTGGTCTGACCGTTGTCGACCCCTTGGTTGCCGTGCTCATTGGCGTCATCGTGCTGGGTGAGGCGTCGCTCATTCCTCCCGCGTTCATGATCACGGCCGTTGTCGCCGGAGTGATCGCCATCCTGGGGGTACTGCAGTTGGCTAAGCACCACCCGCAAACCCACCACTGAACGGGATGCCGCCGCTATTCGGAGCGCGTCCTGCGGTAGCGTAATAACCAGGTATTCCTCTCCCTGGCGCGCTCGCGTGCAATCGAGCGCCGCCCACCACCGAGAAGCAAGGATCACCCCCACTGTGCCTGATGTTCCGCATGACGGCAGCTCGTTGAGTCGCCCCCTTCGCGTTCTGATTGGCGGCGACACCTTCGGCCCCGACGTCAACGGTGCCGCCAAGTTTGCCGAGCGATTGGCCGCTGGTCTTGTCGAACGCGGACATGAGGTGCACATCGTTGCGCCTCGTCCGGAACGCGGGCCGAACGTCACGCGCACCGAAGTGCACGAAGACAAGCCCATGACCGTGCATCGCTTGCGGTCGTGGCGCTGGTACTCACACCCGTGGTTGCGGTACGCGCTGCCCTGGCGCATTGAGCAGAACTCCGCGCGCATTCTCGATGCGGTCAAGCCTGACGTCGTGCACTTCCAGTCGCACATCGTCGTCGGGCGCGGTCTGGCTCATCAAGCCGTCAAGCGGGGCATCCGCGTCGTCGGCACCAACCACTTCATGCCAGAGAACGCCCTGCAGTTCTCGCCGTTCGTCGGTCCACTTCGTGAGCCCGCCATTCGCATGGCCTGGAAGGCCGCGGGCCGCACGTTTGGCCTGGCCGAAGCAGTCACCACGCCGACCCGCAAGGCTGCCGACTACCTCGAGAAATACACCGAGGTCGTCAATGTTCACCCCATCAGTTGTGGCTTGCACATCGACCACTACACGCCAAACTTCGACCGTCGGCACGAGAACGTCGTGCTGTTCGTCGGGCGGGTTGAGGCCGAGAAGCACATCGAAGAGTTGCTCCGCGCCGCAGCGCGGCTCGATGCCGAGCTCGACGTTAAGGTCGAAATCATCGGTGACGGTGAGCAGCGCCCCGCACTGGAGAAGCTCGCGGCGCAACTGGGCATAGCCCACCGCGTTCACTTTGCTGGTCACGCGCCCGAGTCGTATCTGCTCCAGCAGTTCACGCGAGCAACTGTCTTTGCCATGCCCTCGCGGGCAGAGTTGCAGTCGATCGCCACCATGGAGGCGATGGCATCGGGCCTTCCGGTGATCGGGGCCAACGCTATGGCGCTGCCCCACCTCATCCACGACGGCGAGAATGGTTTTCTCTACGAGCCTGGCAACATTGACCAGTTTGCGGGCTTGCTGTCGACGGTGTTCACCATGCCGCACGAGGAGTTGCTCGCGCTCAAGCGCGAGAGCTTGCGCATTGTCGAAGGTCACGACATTAACCGCACTCTCGACACCTTCGAGGCGCTGTACCGCGGCCAGACCGTCATTGATCCCGTTGTTGACGACCACACCGCCGTCGCACCATAACCCGGCGGGCGTCGATCGGTAGAGTGGGGCTGCATCGTCAGCAGCGACCGCGAGCGATGCGCGGGGCGGTAGCTCAGCTGGTCAGAGCAGTGGACTCATAATCCATCGGTCACGGGTTCAAGTCCCGTCCGCCCTACGGCCCGGTCTCGCGTCGCATGGAAAGGATCTTCGTGTCCTCTGCACCCATCCTCGCCTCCTCGTCACCACCTGGGCGCTCGATCGAGCTTTCCTGGGCAGCCGCGCATGGTGTCGTCGCGATCGCGCTAGTCGTTGTCGCTCTCGCCGGAGCCTCGATCATGCTGCCCGTTTCGATCACCCTGTCGGCGAGAGCTCCTACCGTCGTCGGAGGCGTCGACC
>JAYUKK010000112.1:0-3935 GCA_043764515.1 Microbacterium sp. | reverse complement strand
CGCAAGCACTCTTTCAACGCCGACGCGATGATGGCGAAGCCCGCGCGGTCGATTGCGCTGGATGCTGCGCTCAACTGCGTCACGATGTCGCGACAATCGCGGCCCTCGTCGATCATGGCGAGCACTGCACCAAGCTGCCCTTGGGCGCGACGCAAGCGATTGGTGATGGCCTTGACCTCACTCGTCGGAATGGTGGTCATCGATCGTCGCCCGTGTCGTAGTCGAACCCGCTTTGCACCCACGCCATCGTGCCGCCCGCGACCGAGATCGCGTCGAAGCCGTTGGCGATCAGGAAGTCGGCGGCGCGCAAGCTGCGCGCTCCTGATCGACAAATGATGTACAGCGTTTCGTCACGCGGAAGCGCTTCGAGCTCATCGGGAATCGTCCCGAGGGGCACGAGAAGCACGCCAGGAACGTGCGCCTCGATGTACTCGTCGACCTCGCGCACATCAACGACGGTAACGCCGCGCTCACGTTCGATCGCCAACTGGTTCACGGTGATTTCATCCGCCACGAGAGTCTCTTTCTGCTGGGTTACGCCGAGTCATGGGGTGGGTGCGGTTGCCGCAGTGCCCGCGAGCCACGTGGTGTAGCCACCATCAAGATTCGCCACGGTCACACCGTACTGCCGCAAGAGCGATGCCGCGGTGTGGCCGCGCTGGCCGACTTTGCACGTCACAATGACGCGCTCGCCGCGCAGCGACTCAGCGTGGTCGCGCAAGCCGTCGAGGGTGAGGTGCTCGCTACCGGGGATCGACCCTGCGGCGTTCTCGCCCTCCGTGCGCACGTCGATGAGTCGCCAGCCATCGGCGAGGTTCTCATCGAGTTCGTGCCACTGCACGCTCAGTTCACCATCGAGCAAATTGTCGTCGACGTACCCGAGCATGTTGACTGGGTCTTTTGCCGAGCCGAACTGTGGCGCGTAGGCGAGCTCGAGGTCGGCAAGGCCCCGTGCCGGAATGCCGCCGGCCATCGCGGTTGCGATGACATCGATGCGCTTCTCGGCCCCTCCCCCGATTGCTTGCGCGCCGAGGATTGCATCGGTCGCGGCATCGACGATGAGCTTGAGCGACAGCTGTTCGGCGCCCGGGTAGTAACCGGCGTGATTCATCGGATGGGTGTGAATGACGCGGATGTCGCGGCCTTCGTTGCGCAATTCGCGTTCGGAACGGCCGACAACCGCTGCCGTAAGACCGAACACGCCAATGACCGCATTACCGAACGCCGGCACGGCAGCGTGCGGGCGCCCGGCGATGACATCAGCGGCAAGACGGCCGTGCCGGTTGGCGAGACCCGCGAGCCATACGGGCGACGGGTCGCCGTCGAACCGCTGCTTCACGACCGCGTCGCCGACCGCGAAGATCGATGGGTCGGACGTTCGCTGTTCAGCGTCGACCACGATGTAGCCGCGCGCGTCGAGTTCGAGACCCGCATCGCGCGCGAGGCCGCTCTCGGGCCGCACCCCCACCGACAAGACAACCAGGTCGGCGGGGAGCGTCGAGGCACCATCATTGAGCACGACGTGGTCAGGCTCAATGCTGCTGAGTGCGGTGCCGAGGTGTAACTCGACGCCGTTCACCCGAAGACGCTCGGCGACGAGGTGCGCCATCTCGACGTCGAACGGGCGCAGCACCTGGGGCAGCATCTCGACCACGGTAACCTCGAGGCCGCGGTGGCGCAGATTCTCGGCGAGCTCGAGGCCGATGAAGCCCGCGCCCGCGACGACCACGCGGCGAGCATCCGTCGCCGCGGTGATGATCGCGTCCATATCGGTGACATCGCGCAACACGAAACCCCGCTCGACGCCGGGAATCGGGATGCGCAAGGGCGAGGCGCCCGGACTGAGTACGAGCGCGTCGTAGTGCACCTGCTGCTCATCACCCGTGTCGAGGTCGCGAACGCTCAAGGTGCGCGCCGCGGGATCGATCGCGATCGCCTCGGTGCGCACGCGCACATCGAGAGCGAATCGTGCACCGAGAGACTCTGGCGTCTGCAAGATCAGCGCATCGCGATCGGCGATGACGCCGCCCACGTGGTACGGCAGTCCGCAGTTCGCGAATGAAACGTGGGCGCCACGCTCGAGAACGATGATGTGCGCGTGTTCGTCGAGCCGGCGAAGTCGCGTCGCGGCCGACATGCCGCCAGCAACGCCGCCGATGATCACGAAGGTTCGAGGGGAAGTCATGCCCTGAATGTATACCCCCTGGGGTATTTTAGCGAATCCTCCCAGGGCGCTCCCGAATCGCACTCAGCGCAGTGTGCGACGCTCAGGCTATGCAGCGACCGGCCATCGTGACGCGTGCCCGCGCGCGCATCCTCGTTATGTTCTCCGGAGACCCGGATGGCACCCCCGAGTGGGTGCGCGCCCTCGAGACTGGCGACGACGAGGGCTGGTTCGGCCCCGGGTCGGCGGTGTGGGAGGTGCACAGCGGCATCCCCACCGTCGTGGCCGGCATTCGTGCGCTGCTCATGCAGACCTTGCACCCTGGCGCTATGGCGGGCGTGCACGACCACTCGCGGTATCGCGACGACCCGCTCGGCCGCCTGTCGGGAACGGTGCGATGGGTGCTCACGACGACGTTTGCCGACCGGGCCCAAGCAGAGGGAGGATGCGCGTGGGTCTCGCGACTGCACGAAAAAGTGCGGGGCGAGTACGAGGAGGCACACGGCGAAGCCCGTGCCTACTCAGCGGAGGACGCCGACCTCATCGGCTGGGTGCACTGCGTCTTTGCTGACGCTTTCATCGGCAGCCACGAGACCTGGGGCGGCGCTGTGCCCGGCGGCTCGGACCAGTATGTGCGCGAGTGGGCGACGGCGGGCGAGCTCATGGGCTTGGCCAACCCGCCGCGCAGCCGCGCCGAGCTCGATGCGGCCATCGCCGCCTACGTGCCCGTGCTGCGCCGTGACGAGCGCGTCGACGAAGCGGTGCGGTGGCTCAAGAACCCGCCTCTCGGCCGTGGCGTCGGGCCCGCGTATCGCCTCATGTTCGCCGGCGCCGTGGCATCCCTTCCCGACCAGTACCGCGAACTCCTGGGCCTGCGCCGCCCCCGCTGGCCAGCGATCACCCTGACGGGCATCGCTCTGGCCTGGATGCACGTGCTGCTGGGCTCAGAGTCGTCGAGCATTCGCTACACGCGCCGTCGACTCGAGCGGTTGGCGAGCGGAGAGCGAACCGCGCCCTAGAAGGGCTGGTCGACCGGGAGCCCCGTGCGCAGTTCTGCGGGCAAGTGCCCCAGGTCGTTGTGGGTCACGAGCACGGGTGGTTTGGCCGTACGCACGCGGATGATGGTGAGCCCGCAGTTCGCCTGGTTGACGCCCATCCAGCGCCACGCGGGTGCGCCGAACACCTCGCGGACGAACCACGCGATGACGAAGTTGTGGGTGATGAGCAAGTCGTGGCGGTCGTCACGGGAGGGAGAGAGCCACTCTGCCGTGGCGTCGGCCATCTGGGCTTCCCCCGCCGCGATCTCTTCGTCGGTAATCCCACCGAAGAACGACTCGAAAGCGTGCGGCATGTCGGGAGACGGGCCTGCCGGAATGCAGTCCATGAGCAACGCCGACAAGTGCGGCTCGACGGCCGGCATGCGCTCAGTCATGAGGTTGGCCGTTTCGACCGCACGCTGCAGAGGCGAAGTGTGCACGCTCGCGAACGGCACCCCACTCAAGCGCTCGGCGATCGCTTGAGCTTGTCGCTTGCCGCGGCCACTGAGTGGCCCATCGGGAAGCCCGTGCTCTGCATCCTGCTGCTCACCGTGGCGAACGAGATAGACGTACCGTGACACGAATCCCCCCTGGGTCTGACCCGGTCGAGCCTAGGCCATGCGCCCGACACGCCGTGATGGGGGGACACGCGGCAGGACAGACAATACTGTCTGTCCCCTGCTAAAGTTTTGGCAACGGCAGCCGCGACTCTCGCCCGAGAAGCCCCGGGCGCC
>JAYUKK010000111.1:0-14179 GCA_043764515.1 Microbacterium sp. | reverse complement strand
CTCCGTTCTCGCGATAGGCGGTGACCCTGCCGCCGACGACCGGCACACCAGCCGGGGCAGCGTTGGTGCTGAATAGCAGTCGGCCGCTCACCACTCCGGCAGCCGCGGCCGTCAGTGACTCGCCGCCAGCGTCAGGCGTGCGGGAGGCAACGGCGGGGCCCGCCGTCACGATGGTTGCTGCGACGAACGAGGCAGTGAGCACAGCGGCGAGAGCACGGCGGCGAAACGGGGTCACGTCAACTCCAAGGTGGGGGGCGCACTCATCCGCAGTCGCGAATCGGGCGATACCTGAGAGTATTTTGCCGATCGTGCGGGCACAAGAGGCAACCCCTGCCCGTCCGCCCCACTCAACGCACACCGGCACGGCGAATCGGCCTTTCGCCCTGTGCACTAGAACGATAGGGTGCAGGGCTCGATTAACTCGACGGTCGTGCTGAGAACCCCGGTTCCGCCGACAAGCACCACGTTGCTGTACAAGCCATCAATGAGGTCATCGAACACCGCGTCGGTGATGCAGTTCTGTTGTGTCAGGTAGACCGGAACGCCCCCGAGTCCGGCCCACGGGCCGATTGCGAGCGCGTCGGCGAATCCGAAGCCGTTGGCCAGGTACGCGAATTCGGGATGCGGAAAGTACCCCCGCGCGATCGCGATCGACGTGGCGAATCGGTCAGCACCCGAAACCCGCCCGACCACGACGCCTCGGTTCACGAGTTGGTTCTGGATGCCCGCGCTCACCACCCCGGTGCCGCCCACGATCGTCACCGGAACGTTGAGAGCGTCGATGTACGAAGCGGTCGAGTCGTCGAGACTTCCGGCGCCACCGTTCACGAGGAGCACCGCCCCACCGACACTGCCCGCGGCCGGCACTGCCGAGAGTGCGTCAGGGAAGCCGGTTCCTGTCGCGATGAAGAGCTCGGTGATTGGGCTCTGGGTGTCGAGTGCCTCGACGATTGCCCGCGACGTCGCATAGCGGTTTGACCCGGAAATGCGGGTGACGTTACTCGATCCACCGACGTAGCTGGCGAGCTGCGCTTCAACCTCTGACGAGACCACGCCCGTGCCGCCCACGATCGTGATCGATAACGGGTTGAGACGATCGAGCTCGGCCGCTGTCTCCGACGGAATTGAGCTTTGCGTGACCATGAGCAGGGGCGCGCCCAACACGGCGGCAAGCGGGCCGGCCCCGAGCGCGTCCGGAAAGTTTTGCCCGTTGACGATCACGATGTCGCGTTCAGCGCCAGGACTAAGGAAATTCGTGCTGATGGCCGTAGCTGTCGCGTAGCGGTTGGCTCCCGCAAATCGCTGGCTACCAACGGTGCGCTCTTCGAGCACAACGTCGCCGAACGCAAACGCGCCGCCGTCGGTGAGCGTGACCAGATTGGCGGAGATCGCAAAAGTCTTGTTGTTGTGCCACTCGCGCACGGGTAGCGCGACGCTATCGCGGCTGATGAACGCAACCCGGTACTGACCAGCGGGCAGCCCCGAGATGCTGAAGGTTCCGGACGCGCTGAGGGAGGCGATGGCCGTGGGTACCCCGGCGCTGCTCGACGCCGACCAGAACTGCACCTGGCCCTCGTTGCTCGGTTGCGGAGTGCCGCCGCCGAACGGCTCGATCAACACACGGCCCGTGACGGCCCCAGAGACTGCTGCGCTCAGCGGCGGGGCCCCGGGTTCGTCGAGACTGCGCGCCGAAGCGGGCGCAGTGGTGAGGGTCGCCATCAAGGCCACGGTCGCGACGACGGAGAACAGCGAGGCAAGGCGAGGTCGAGTCATGTGCGAAGACTACAAGCACGAGACGACCAATTCTGGGTGACGTTGTGCCTCGAGAAGCGCTGAGACGTGACGCACCTCTCACGCGCTGAGTCGACGGATGCCCGCCGCTTGAGCGCCTGAGAAACTCACCACTTTAGAAGCTCAACACTGGCCCGACACGACCCGTGCAGCTCGTGAAGTTCTGAACGGCGGGCGCCAGCACTCCCGTGCCTCCGACGACGATAACTTCGTTCGCGAGCACCGCGACGAGCTCGTCATAGACGGTGTCGGGCAACCACTCCGGGGCCGAGAGGTAGATCGGGGCGCCGAAGAGACCCCCGACGGGGGCCGCAGATAGAGCATCCGCGAACCCAAAGGCATTCACGACCATGGCGATATCGGCCGAGAAGAAGAACTGGATGCCGACACGAATCGACGTTTGGTAACGGTCGACACCGGCAACGCGGGTCACGGACAGCCCGAGAGCCGTCGCCGCTGACTCGATCCCTGGCGCGACCGAGCCCGTACCGCCGATGACGTAGGTGGGGGCATTGAGGCCATCGATCAAGGCACTCGTCGCCGCGTCAAGGGTGGGTGCAGCCCCGTCGACGAGCAGCACGGCGCCTCTCGTGTGGCCAGCGGCTGGGCCAGCCGCGAGAGCGTCGGGGAAATTGCGCCCAGTCGCAAGCAGCACGGTCTCGACCGCGAGACCCTCGAATCCGACCTCGAGCACGGCGCGTGAGGTGGCATATCGATCCGCGCCAGCGATTCGACGCACCTGGGTCACAGGATTCGAGACGTAGGTGCCCAGTTCTGCCTCGACCTCCGCAGAGACCACACTGGTTCCTCCGACGATCGTGATGACGTTGGGGTTCAGACGCGCGAGTTCGTCTGCAACGACGGCAGGAATGCTCGTCGGCGTGACCATGAGCAATGCGGCGCCGAGGGCGTTCGCGAGAGGGCCAGCCGAGAGCGCGTCGGGATAGCCGAGACCATTGACGATGACGACGTTCACGGGCCCACCAGTGGGGAACGCCGCTGTCGTCAAGGCGACGTTGGTCGCGAAACGGTCGGCTCCGGCGATTCGACCGAACTGAACACTGCGCGGTGCAAGGGTGATGGGTGCGAAGTTCAGGGGAGCGCCCTCGAAAAGCTCGACTGTCATGGCGCTCTCGCCATACCGCTCGCCGGCGTACCACTCTCGAGCGACGAACTCTTCCGTGCCTTGAATAAAGCTGATGATGTACGTTCCGGCTGGCAAGCCCGCCTTCGACCAATCGCCGTCCGCATCGAATGTGGAGGTGGAATCCTGATACTCAAACCGACTGCTCACGGGGTTGAGGAGGTAGAAGGTGACGTAACCAAACTCCAGCGGTCGCGGTGTCGGGTTCGCCGCCGTGGTGTACAGAAGGCGACCGGTGACGAGGCCCGCAGCCGCTGACTCAAAGGCATCCGCGGAGGGGGCCGGAGGCAGTGGCCGCTCGGTTTGCGCGCTCGCCGCGCCACCAGACATCACGCTCATCGCGACGCACGATGCCACCACGAGAGCGGCAAGGCCGCGGCGGAACATGCCGAGAGCGATCGATGGCATAGCGGCTCCGTGCGCGTGGGGTCGCAGCCGGTCGACCGCGAAGTGGCCTCGTCGTGAGCGTACGCCGTCTGTTCAGCACTGACAAGAACCCACATTGTGACCGACCGCGCCCCGCAGTGATCACGCTTTCGATCAGCTCAGGTTCGATCAGCTCAGGTTCGATCGGCTCAGGCGGATGCCCTCCGCGCCTGCCACGCCGACTCCACCATCTCGGCGAGGGTGTGCCGCATGGCCCACCCGAGGTCGCGCGCGGCGAGCTCGCCACTTGCCACGATGCGCGGCGGGTCTCCCGGGCGGCGGTCGCTCACGTCGGGAACAAAGTCGATGCCGGTCACGTGGGCCACCGCATCCATGATTTGCCGCACCGAAACGCCCTCGCCCGATCCCAGGTTGTAGGCGGGCTCGATCGGGTCGCCCGCCTCAAGTCGACGAGCCGCCTCGACGTGCGCGAGCGCGAGGTCAGCCACGTGCAGGTAGTCGCGCACGCAGGTGCCGTCGGGCGTCGCATAGTCGGTGCCGTAAATGCGCGGCACGCGTCCGTCGGCGAGCGCGTCAAACACGAGCGGAAACAGGTTGTGCGGGCTGGTGTCGCGCACGGCCAGGTCGCCCGAGCCGACGACGTTGAAATAGCGCAAGCTCGTGTGACGCAGGCCGGCGGCCACCGCTTGATCACGCAACAGCCACTCGCCGATGAGCTTCGACTCGCCGTACGGCGACGTCGGGCTCTTGGGGGTGTCTTCGGTGACGAGGTCGACATCGACGGCACCATAGACCGCGGCCGACGACGAGAACACACACTGTTCGACGCCGTGCCGCTGCATCGAGTCAAGCAACGTGAGCGTGCCCGTCACGTTCTGCTCGTAGGTGTGGAGGGGGCGCTGCACGCTCACTCCGGCGTACTTGAAACCCGCGACGTGAATGACGCCGGTGACGGCGTGGTCGGTGAGCACCGCATCCACCGCCGCCGCGTCGAGAATGGATGCGCGCACAAAGGGCACACCCTCAGGAACAAACGCGGCATGCCCACTCGAGAGGTCGTCGAGCACAACAGGAGTCATGCCCGCCGCGGTGAGAGCACGCACGACGTGCGCTCCGATGTAGCCGGCGCCGCCGGTAACGAGCCAAGTCATGCTGACAGGCTACGGCCTTCGGAAGCGCCGCGAGTTGGTCGATTGCCCTACGACGTACAAGGCGTTAGTGATCTCACGTCGTCGCTCAGCACGCTTGTTCCGCCAACTAACGAATACTCGCCGATCAGGCTGTCGTGGATGTTGTCGAGAACTGCCAGCGGCACGCAGGTCGGCCGCGACAGGGTCAACGGGACTTGTTGTAGCGACGCCCACCAGCCGACCGCCAACGCGTCGGCAAAGCCTGTGCCGGTGGCGACGTAGGTGAACTCGCGCTGAGGGAAGAACTCATCAGCGATGGCGAGAGCCGTGTCGTAGCGAGAGGGGCCCTGCAGTCGATCAACCGAGACGCCCAGTCCGGTGATCTCTTGCGCGATTTCGTCGGAGACTGCACCGGGTCCGCCCACAATCGTCACCGGACGGTTGAGAGAATCGATGAGGTCGCGGGTTGCTGTGTCGAGGCTCAACGCACTGCCGTTGATCAAGAGTACGGCTCCGCCAGTCGACCCAGCGGCGGGCACCGCGGCGAGCGCATCGGGATAGTCGCGACCCGTGGCCACGATCACGTTGCTCAAAGCGAGTTGGCTGTTCATGAACTGCACCACGGCGCGCGAAGTGGCGTAGCGATCTGGTCCGGAGATTCGTGCAACAGTTTCCGGCCCGGGGAGGAAGGTTTCGAGCTGTGCTTGCACGGCGGCCGACACGACACTGGGGCCGCCGACGATCGTGATCGCATAGGGATCGAGCCGATCGAGCTCGGCGAGCGTTTCCGGCGGAATCGATGTGCTCGTCACCATGAGCACGGGCGCGCCGTTGAGACCGGAAAAAGCTCCCGCGGAGAGTGCATCGGGAAAGTTGAGGCCATTGACGATGATGATGGGACGATCCGCACCATCTGCGTTTGCTTGCTTGCTGATCTCGACGGCAGTGGCAAACCGGTTCGCGCCCGAGACCCGATACGAGTTGAACTGACGCTGGCCGAGCACCACATCGCCAAAACCGAACGCTGTGCCGTCAACCAGAGTGATGGGATCGGCGTCGAAAAAGAACCGTCGGTCGTCGTACCACTCGCGCACGGGCAGACTGCGGGTGTCGGTGCTCACGAACTCGACGTCGTACGAACCGGCGGGCAACCCGCTGATCGTGAAGTTGCCCGAGCCATCGATTGTTGCCGTTGCCGAGGGCGCACCGGGCCACGCATTCTGGGGGTACAGGTTCACCGAGCCCGCGTTGGCGGCCACGGGCGAGCCACCGCCAGAAGGCACGATGAGGAGGCGCCCGGTGATGTCTCCCGACAGGGCGGGCTCGAGCGAGGCCGAGGAGTCGTCGACCGGACGCGCGGCGGCCGGAGCGCCGGCGAGAGAGATGATGACGGCCGCTACCGCGAGCGACGCGATGAGCGAGGTTTTGCGCACGAGTGCCATGTTCGCCACCCTAGATGCGGAGAGAGCGACTCACAATGGCCAGTCTGGCGACGAGAAGCTGCGGGGATACGCAGTGAGAGCGCGCACCCCTGATGCTGGAACGTAGACCCCGACGCCGTTGTAGATCACGCGCCACCAGGTGCGCACGCTCGTGGTCATGGCGAGCGCGGTGCCCGCGGGCATCGTGCCGAGCGGCACGCTCGCATCGGCATTGCGATAGTAGGTCAGCGGACGAACCGTCACGAGATTCACCGAACCAAACGAGCCCGAGGCTCCCATGCGACCCGTCAGTTGCTGGTAGACGACACGACTGATCTCGCGGACGCCCTCGGCGGTTGCTCCCCCACTCCCGAGAACGGTGAGTACGTAGGCTCCCGTGGGCGCCGACACGATGCCGGCATCAGAGTGGTACCACCCCGTCGGTCCCGGTGCTGACCCGGTCTTGTTGGCAACAGGAACTCCGGCCTCGACTCCCGACGGAATCTTGGCGCGCCACAGCTGCGTCTCGAGCAAGGTCATCAGTTGCGCCGTCGACGGCGCACTCAGCAACTCACCTCGCTGGAGTCGGCTCAACAGCAGAGCCAGGTCGTCGGTCGTGGTCGCCTTGTAGGTGTAGGGAGTCGTGCCCGACGGGCCGCCGTAGTAACCCGTGCCGAGGTATCCCTCAGCCTGCAGTTGAGCGGTGATGGAGCCCGCGCCCATGAGCGCGACGAGGTCGTGGTGGCAAAAATTGTCAGAAACCGTGATCATCGCGCGCAAGCAGTCCCCCGCGGTTTCACCCGACCTCGTGAGGCTCGAGGTAGTCAGTTGCCCGCTGTCGAATCGCGAGAGCAGCGCGTAGGCAGCAAACACCTTCATGACGCTCATGGGCTCTTGAACGGTCGCACCTCGGATGCTCACCGACGCCTGCACGCCCCCCAGTTCGCGCACACTCACCGAGTAGGTTCCGGGCAACGACGCCAGCCGCTGCATCACTGCCGACGCCAATCGCGCCTCGGAGGCTGCCCGTTGGTCGTCGAGGGGAGTGCATGCCTCGAGCGCCTGCACGCGCGGGCCCAAGACGGCCGCGCCACCGAGCAACGTCACCGTGCTCACCTGCAGCCGTTCCATCACATCGACGCGCGTTGCCGCCGGCAAGCAGGTTGGTGATGACGAGTACAGCGGGGCACCCACCTGTCCGGCGTACACGGCGCCCGCGAGGGCATCGGCAAACCCTGCCCCTGTCGCAATGAAGGCCCGTTCGGCCGCCGGAAACGCGTGGGTGTTGATCGCGACCGCCGTGCCGAATCGATCGGTGCCCGCGAGGCGCACCACCGACGGCACGAGCCTTCTCAACTGCTGCTCGATGTCCGCCGACACGACGCCGGTGCCGCCGGCAATCGCGACCGCGTTAACGGATCGCGCGCCGATCATGGCAACCGAGTCGACGTCGAGACTCGCACTCGAGCCATCGACAAGAAGTACGGGCGCCGCAATTGACCCCGCTGCGGCAGCAGCGGCGAGGGCGTCGGGGTAGTTGCGCCCGGTCGCCACATAGAGCGTGTCGCTCGGGGCCGCAAAGCGTTCGATGAGGGCTCGCGAGGTGGCGTATCGGTTCGCCCCAAACACTCGTTCAACCGCGAAACCCTCGGCTTCGAGTTGGTCGACAACCGCGGCGGAGACCACCGCCGCCCCTCCGGCGATGACCACGCCCTCGATCGGGGCGAGGCGCTCGAGCTCAGCGATGACGACCGCGGGTACCGCATCGCGAGCAGTGAGCAGCAACGGGGCGGCGAGGGCGGCTGCGATGGGTGCCGCCGACAGCGCGTCAGGGTAGTCAGTGCCGCTCGCGAGAAAGACACGCTGCACACCGGGCGCGAAAGCCTCACCCGAAACCATGACCGCCGTGGCGTACCGATCGCTCCCCGCGATGCGGTCGGCGCTCGAGGCAACCGTGCTCACCGCGACAAAGTCGGTCGTCGCCGCGGCCGCGGGGCTGGCAACGGCGACACCCGTGATCGACGGCGCGACCACAATGATCGCGCTCAACACAGCAACCACGCTCGTGCGTACTCGTCGAAGGAGGGCGTTGTGGGACGACTGCATCACGACCACACCCCTCCTCGATCCGGCCTTCAGAATAAACGACCGCCATCGACCGATGCCCGGCCCCGACGCGTCAGCCCTGAGGGTGCCGCCCCGTCGCCACGACCGCGCGACCCGCACCCGCGAGGCGCAGCGCCGACTCGTCCACGTAGGCCGCTTGCCCGCGCTCCAGCACGAGCGACCCCTGCAGAGTCAGCGTTCCCTCGAGGCACAGCACGATCGCGGGGCCGTCGAACTCGAGGGTGACGCCGTCAGCGGCTGCGCCCGCCTCCACCACCGTGAGCGCAAAGTCGACCACGTCGGGGGTGAAGCGGTGCACTCCGGGCAGCAGCTCGACCGGAGCGATGCGCGGCTCGGCCACCGGGCGGGCGTCGAGAACGCGCATGAGCTCGGCCGCATCCACGTGCTTGGGCGTCAGGCCGCCGCGTAGCACGTTGTCGCTCGCGGCCATGACCTCAATCGCCAGACCCTGCTGGTACGAGTGGATGTTGCCGGTCGGCAGGTAGAGCGCCTCGCCCGGGCGCAGCACGACGGTGTGCATGAGCGTCGACATCGCGATGCCGGGGTCGCCGGGGTAGTACTCGGCGAGGCGGCGCACGGTCGCCCAGGTGCCATGGGGGTCGTTCGGGTGCGAATCCCCCGCTTCATCGGCAAGCGCGAGGGCGAGGTGGGCGACCTCCTGGCCGCCCTCGAGCAACCAGGCGATCGTGTCGGCGAGCGCGTCGTCGCCGGTCAGCCGGTCGACGAACTCGTTCACGCACGGCTCATCAACGGTCGCCAGCTCGGCCCGTGCTTGCGCGACCGGACGAAACCCGGCGAGTGCGATAAACGGGTCGCTGAGCGCATAAATGAGCTCGGGCTTGTGTAACTCGTCTTTGTAGTTGCGCGCGGGGTCGTCGAGTGCGAGACCCGCCGCGTTCTCGCGCGCAAACCCCTCGCGGGCCTGAGCGATCGTGGGGTGCGCCTGCAGCGAGAGCGGCTCACCGGCCGCGAGCACCTTGAGCAAAAACGGCAGCTTCTCGCCGCGGGCAAGCAACATCGACGAGAGATCGGATGCTCCGCTCGCGTCACCCGCCACGATGCGGGCCGGTGACCCCGGGTGATCGCCGAGCCACAACTCAGCCTCGGGCCCGCCCGACGGAGTCGTGCCCAGCAGCTCGGCGATGGCGGTAGTCGATCCCCAGGCGTAGGGGCGGGGCGTGTTCTCGATGCGCAGCAGCATGCTCAGAATGCTGTCACGAGTTGCGCCAGGGGGTTAGCGCCGTGGGGCCGTGGCGATCACGGCGTCCATGACCGCGAGCACAGACGCGGCCGGATCAGGGTCGGATCCGTCGTAGGGCGGGCTGTACCGCACCGTGACGATGCTGTGATCCGCGACGACGGTGAGGTCGTACCGTCCGTCATCGGTCACCGCCTGCCACGCGCGGTCGGCACCAGGCATGTCGACCTCGATGCCTTCCGGAGAGAAGAGCCCATCGTCGATGGCGAACTCCGCTCCGGGAAGCACCTCGAGCATGACGCTCGCGTACGGTCCCGAGCCGATCGAGTACCACTCGCAGAATGTCGTGCTCGCGCGTCGCGCGGCCACGCTGTAGATATACGGCCCGTCGCCCGACCCCTGCATCGTCGCAGGGCCGCTCTCGAACGGCACAGCGGCGATAATCGGCTGATCGACAGCCGCCATCTCGGTCGTGCAATCCGAGGGGTATGTCAGCACGCTCGGCCCCGCATCCCACGTGGGAAGCGGCTCACCGGCGTCGTCGAGCGCAGCGACCAGGGCGCTCACGACACTCGCCAAGGCCGAGAGGGCGGGCTCAGCAGGCACCGAATAGCCGTCGGGGTGCAGGTTCACGACAACGGTGTACCGCTGAGCGAACGCCACGGCTTCGCAGAACACAGCCTCGCCATCGAACGACTGACACCCTGCACCGGAACCGTCCCCGGCGAAGCCAACGACCGACGGGTCGTACGGGTCATCGACAGAGAAGAAAGTCACCTGTTCATCAGTGACCTCCGGCACGATGGCAAGTTCTAGTCGCACCGGTAGCTCGGCGACAGTCGCCGCGAACCGGCAGTTGGCGAACCCGGCCAGCACAAGGCCCATCTCCCAGTCGATCGCCGACACCGTGACGCCGCCGAACTCGGTCGGCACAGCCGCGAGCTCATCGCACGAGAGCGGAACACGTGAGCCGGGCTTTGCCTCAGGCGGCGCTTCGACCGTCGGGGTCGGCGTGGGGGTCGGCGTCGGCATCGCCTCGGGCTCCACCCCCGCGCAGGCCGCGAGGCCCACCACGAGCAGCGGCGCGATCACGAGAGCGGCCAGACGGCGGCGCGAGGAAGTCATGACGCCAGCATACGAAAGTCGAGGGTGACTCGGGGCGCATCCGTCATCACGAATGAGTCACGCGTGGGGGCCGTTCGTTCCCTCTCGACAACAACGCGACCCGCGCCCCGGGCGCACGTGACGGCCCTCGACAAAGCAATGGATGCTGCGGCAGGTCAGAGCGGCTCCCCCGCCGCCAGCACCTTGAGCAAGAAGGGCAGCTTCTCGCCGCGGGCGAGCAACATCGTTGAGAGGTCGGATGCTCCGCTCGGGTCACCCGCCACGATGCGCGCCGGCGACCCCGGGTGGTCGCCGAGCCACAGCTCAGCCTCGGGCCCGCCCGACGGAGTCGTGCCGAGCAGCTCGGCGATGGCGGTGGTCGATCCCCAGGCGTAGGGGCGCGGAGTGTTCTCGATGCGCAACAGCATGGTCAGAATGCTCTCACGAGAGCCGCGATCACGTCGCGCGCCACCAGCTCGGGAGACTCCCCGCTGCCGACATACATGTCGACCTGAACCAGGCTGCCGTCGATGTACGCCGTCAGCACGACAGACTCTGAGTTGGGTGATTGGAGGCCCGCCGCAAGAGCGCCGTCGAGGTCGATGGGTGTGCCCGGCAGAGTGACGCCCGCCTCGTGCATCCACGCCCCGCCCGGCAAAATGCGGAGGTTGAACGCACCATCGGCCCCCGACCATGAGCAGTGGGTGGAGTCAAGGATTTCGTCGGCCAGGTAGCTCGACCACGACCCGTCATCACCAGAACCCTCCGTCTTCGCATCCTCGGCCGCAAACGGCACCGCACCCCGAACGACGTCTTGCTGCGCGAGGATCTCACCGGCGCAGTCGCTCGACCACGCGAGCGCGTCGGCCGGGCGCTCCCACGCCGCGACCGCGGTTGGCCACGACCGGGCGTGCGACACCAAATCGTCGAGCAGGGGTTGCAGGGCGACCTCCAACTCGGCAGGGGCGGCGTCGCGGTGGTAGACGATGACCTCGAGGGCATACGTGCCCACCACCATCTGCGCGCGGCATCCCGGTCGGTCGGTCTCGTAGTCGATCGCGACCCCACACGTGCTGAACGACACGTCACCCGCAATTCCTGTCGAGAACCCGGTGATCGGGTCCGCGGCCGCGGCGACGTTATCGTCGAGAACCGTGGGAGGCACATCGACGGCGACATACACCTCGAGCTCGGTCTCCAGGTCGCCGAGCATGCCGTCGTACTCGCACGCCAGATAGCCGACCTGGTCGAAGGTGCCCCGGAAGAACGGGCTTTCGCGGGTGATGACCGACGCCGCGCCCCCGCTTACGGCATCCGTGTCAAAGATGCCGGCGCAATCGGCCGGAACGCGCGAGCCAGGCGCGGTGGGCTCGGCGGCCGCAGCCGTCTCGCTCGCGGAGGGCTCAGGGGTAGAGACCACGGGAGCGGGCTCTGGAACGCACGCAGCAAGACACAACACGAGGGCAGGAACGAGGGCGAGCGCCGCAGCACGCGAGATTCGAGTCACGCGCACAGTCTGACGCGGTGAGGGCGGTTCACGCCAGACTGAGCGGCTATCGGCTACCGAATTCGGCGACAATCGCCTCGGCGACATCGACCGGGATCGACCTCAGTTGCTCAGCGGAAGCCTTGGATTGGTAGTAATCAGAGTTGACCATAGCGACCACGAGGCTGTCGTCGACGACCAGCGTCAACTTGCCGAAGGAGTACTGCTCTTGCACATCGAACGTCGCGAGAGCGCCCGGAAAGTTGTACGGAGTACCCGTCAATTCGCCGGGTTGCCCGAACTTCCATGACGCGCCGGGGACGATGTAGACCAAAACCGACGGGCAACTCCCCCATTCACACCACGTCACACCGACCCTCTCATCGGCGATGGTGTTGAGCTCGAAGCCATCGTTCGACGCGACCGCCCGGGGCGACTCGACCGAGAACGGAATGGCGGCCACGATCGCCGTATCGGTACTGGCGACATCTGACGCACAATCACTCGCCCACCGAAGGGCGTCGCGCGGTGCCTTCCACGCCGCAGGCGGCGGGCCCCAGGTTGTGACGCGGCTACCGAGCGAGCTCGTGAACTGCAGGGCCGCAGCCCCGAAGGCTTCGGTGGCGGCACCGGTGCGCACAATGCTGATCTCAGCGAGGTACCCGTTCGCGTACACGCCTCCCCAACAGGGGCTCGATGGGTCGACCGAACCGCAATTCGAGTACGACAATTCGGCACCGAGGCCGGTGTCGTTGCCGGCAGCGAGCGCGTCATCCACGCGGCGCTGCACCACCGAGCGGAGAATATCGACGCCGACGACCACCCTGATGGTCACGGGAGTACCCGACAGCTGACCGCTCAGCTCACAGTCGATGAACCCCGCTTGAGCGAGTGCGGCGTCGCGAGCCGCGCCCACGGTGGTCGACCGCACGTATGCGTCTGACACACCCTGCAGCGAAGAGAAGAGCTGCGAGCAGTTGACGGGCAGCCGCGGAGTAGGCGCGACGGCAGTGAAGACCGGTGGGGCGAAGTCTTCGGCTGCAGAATGCCCTTCAACTCCCTCCTCGGCAGCAGAACCCGTTTCGGTGGGTGGGTTTGTCGGCGAATCGGACGTACTGTTTGTCGGCTGATCCGCACCCTCGGCGGCAGAGCTGGACTCTGTTGTGATGACTGCGTCAGGTTGCGGAGCCGAACACGCTGCAACCCCGAGCAAGAGTACTGAGCTGACCGCAACGGCGGACCAGCGTCGCCGGAATAATGTCATGTCGCCAGCATACGAAAGGCGAGGACGATGCGGGGCGCATCCGGAATCACGACGAAGTAGCACAGGCCAACCCGTCAGATGCGAGGACCGTTAGCGATGACGGCGCCGACGACGGCGAGAACGGACGCCTCTGGGTCGGGGTCAATATCGCGAGAGTCGGGGCTGTAGTAGACGACCACGATGCTGCGGTCGACGACAATCGTGACAGTGTGTGTGCCGGAATCATCTAGGTTTTGCCACGCACGATCGGCACCGCTCACGACAATCTCGGCACCTTCAGGCGCGAACAGCCCCTCGTCTATCGCGAGCGACGCGCCGGGCAGCACCCACAACGTCACGCTCGCGGACGAGCCGCTTGAAACTGAGCCACTCCAGTTACACAACGAGGTTCCGGCTCGGCGCTCGGCCTCGAGATAGATCTCTGGCCCGTCGCCTGAGCCCAGGTAGATGGCGGGCCCGCTCTCGAACGGCAACGCATCGATGATGGGCTGATCCACGTCGCGCATCGCGGTCTCGCACTCGGGTGGATACCTCAGCAGCCCCGGCCCCGGATCCCACGCGGGCAAAGGTTCACCCGCCGCGTCGAGTGCTGACACCAGGCTGATCGTGAAGCTTGCGAGGGCTGCCAGCGTGGGCTCGACAGGAACCGCGCCGCTGTCTGAGCCCAGATAGACGACTATCGAGTACTGCTGCGCGACCGCGACGGCCTCACAGGAACTCAGGTCTCCGTATGCCCCACATGCGGCTCCCGACCTCGGGCCCGCGAAGCCCAGCACCGACGGCTCCCACGACGGAACCGGAGTAAGGCCAGGATCGTCGACCTCCGGAACAATGAGAAGCCTGAGGCGAACCGGCGTCGACGCTACGGTTGCGGCGAGCTCACAGTTGGTGAACCCGGCCAGCACCAGATTGATCGCCGAGTCAACCGCCGTCACGGCGACGTCGGTGAACTCACTCGGCACGGCCGCGAGCTCGTCACACGAGAGCGGCACCCGCGACCCGGGCTTTGCCTCGGGCGGCGGCTCAATGGTCGGAGTCGGAGTCGGCGTGGAGCTCGGTGTTGGCATGGCCTCGGGCTCAGCGCCCGCGCAGGCCGCCAGGCCGACCACGAGGAGCGGCGCGATGAC
>JAYUKK010000110.1:0-3910 GCA_043764515.1 Microbacterium sp. | reverse complement strand
ACGATCTTGCCGCGGTGCGTGGCGGCCCCGAAACGAGCGAGCGCCGCTCCGGTTTCCGTCAGCGCAAACACCTGGTCAATGCGGGGCTTCAGCACGCCCGACCCGGCGAGGGCTGCCACGGCCTCGGTGCTCCCGTTGGGCTTGAGCCAGAGCATCCTGATGCGTTTTCCGGTGACCCGGCTGATGAGGCGACCCCAGAGTGCGAGCCCCAACAGGCGCTCCGTGGTGGCGCCGACGGTCACGTAGGTGCCGCCTGGTCGCAGGCTGCGCGGCAGGCGAAACGGCGAGCGGGTGAGTCGCGTGTCGACGATCACATCGAACTGTTCGCCCGTGCGGGTGAAGTCGACCTGCCGGTAGTCGAGGGTGCGCGCGAAGCCCACCTCCCGCATGAAGTCCTGTTTGGATGCGTCGTCAACGCCCACTGTGTCGTGCACGCCGTAGTGCGCCGCCAGTTGCGCGATCAGTGGTCCGACCCCACCACCGGCGCCATTGACCAACAGGCTCTCTCCGGGCTCGATTGCGGCGACGGTGACGAGCGCCTGCATGGCGAGGTTGCCCGCGTGGGGGAGGGCCGCGGCATCCACATACGACACAGAGTTGGGGATGCTCGTCAGCTCCGCCTCCGCGACGCTCACATACTCGGCGAAACCGCCGTAGCCCGCCTCGGAGATGTCGCCGAATACCCGGTCGCCCACCCGAAACTGGGTGACGTCAGCGCCGACCTCGACGACCTCGCCGGCAACGTCGTGGCCGAGAATGCGCCCGCGCGGCCTGCTGAATAGCCGCACAAAGAACGGCTTGCCCGTCAGCAGCGACCAGTCGGAGTCGTTGACGCCCGTCGCGTGAACGCGCACGCCGACCTGCCCGGCGCCGACGGTGGGGCGCGCAACCTCGCGGATCTCGAGCGACTCGGCGCCGCCGTATCCCTTCTGCACGACGGCGCGCACTAGTGAAGCACCGCCGCTGTCACTCGGCGACCGCCACTGATGTCGGGGACATGGGAGAAACCCTAGCCCCCGGCGTTCGCGGTGTCGCTCGTGCGCGAGAGCCGCGGCCGTCACCCCTCTGCGGCAGAATGACCGCGTGCCAGCATCCCGAGCAGACGACACGGCCTACGAGTTCACGGCCGCGCTCTGGGATTGGGACGCCAAGGCGTCGTGGTTCTTCGTCACCGTGCCCGTCGAGATCAGCGACGAGATCGATGCGCGCACGCACGGCCTCACGAACGGGTTCGGCAGTGTGCGGGTGCGCGTGCGCATCGGGGGCAGCGAGTGGGCGACGAGCCTGTTTCCCGACTCGAAACAGCAGGCCTACTTGCTGCCGATCAAGAAGGCCGTGCGCGTGGCCGAGGACATCGCGCCCGGTGACGAGGCGCGCGTTCGCATCGAGCTGGCTGACTTCTCGTGACGCACGTCTTTCTGTTTCGCGCCGTGAACGTCGGCGGCACCGCGAAGCTGCCCATGGCCGAGCTGCGCGCGCTGGCCACAGAGCTCGGAGCCTCCGCCGTGCAGACCTACATCGCCTCGGGCAATCTCATCGCCGCGCCGCCGGGCGACCCGCTCGCGTTCGCGCGCGAACTCGAAGATCAGGTCGAAGCCCGCTTCGGGTTTCGTCGCGAGGTCATCGTGCGCGATGCCGCGGCGTTGCGGGCGGCTCGGGATGCGCATCCATTCGTCATCGTCGACCCCAGCCACTCGTACCTCGTGCCGCTCGCCGCTGCGCCCGCCGACCCCACGACCGCGGCCGACGTGCCGACTGGAGACGACGAGTGGGCACTCGTCGGTACCGACCTGCACGTGCGCTACGCCCACGGCGCGGGCCGCGCTGAGCTCGACCTCGCACGCCTGCTGCGCACGCTCGGTGTCGTCGGCACGGCGCGCAACCTGCGCACGGTCGATGCGCTGCTCGCCCGGCTCGGCTGATCAGCCCTTCACCGCGCAGCGCGGAGCGTCTCAGCAGTCGTGCGGAGTGAGGTGAGTAGACCTCGTCAACACAACCTGCGACAATCCGACCATGGACCTACTCGCCACGGGCGCTCTCTACTCGCTTCTGATTCCCATCATCGGCGCGTGCATTGCCCTCTTGCTGCTCTACGGAGTCATCCGAGTGGCGGTCGCCCGGGGATTGCGTGATCACTACCTGTGGCTCGAGCGGAATCGACCGAACGGTTCGGGGACGTCTCGCGGGGAAACCATCGGGCAGTACGACAGCTAGTCGGATGCGCCCCATGCGCGGTCCGATCCCGACAGAACGTCGATCGAGAGGCTCGTCGGCACGGCGCGCACCCTGCGTGCGGTCGACGCAACGTTGCAGCTCCATGCCTCAACACCCGTGACCGAACCGTGACTGCCCGCGCGCGACACGCCCGGGATGCATGAGCTAGTGTCGTGATTCGCGCCTGCACTCGGCACGCGCCAGAACACCGCCCACGGAAGGAGCACGAGCATGAATATGGCCTATTTGCCGATTCGTGAACAGCAGCGCGAACAACTCGCGCAGCGCCTCGAGCGCTTCCTTCCCACCCTCACGTAGGCGCGGTCCGTCGCATCCAGCGACGCTCCGAGCCATGAGGCCCGGGGCGTCGTTCTTCTGTGTTGCCCAGCAACACGGCTCCCACCGCGGGGGAGCAGAGCGCGACTCTTCGGGGCCGGTCGGTTGAGCATCCGTTCGCCGACCCACACGTAACCAGAACACCGAAGAGAATCGAAAGGATCATGCAGAAGTACTCGAAGACTCTCGCCAGTTGGGCGAGCATTCTCGACGAGAAGACGCTCGAGCAGGCGCGCACGACCGCGACCATGCCGTTCATCTACCCGCACCTGGCCCTCATGCCCGATGCCCACTTGGGGTTGGGTGCGACGGTTGGCTCGGTCATTCCGACGCTGCGGGCAGTGATGCCGGCGGCCGTCGGGGTCGACATCGGATGCGGAATGATCGCGGTGCTGACCGACAAAACCGTCGACCAGCTGCCGGATGACCGCACCCCGTTGCGGCTTGCCATCGAGCGGGCCATCCCCGTGAGCGCGGGTGCGGCGAACAATCGCATCGTCGCGACGGCCGAGCCGCGAGTGGCCGAGCTCGAGGCGATGGCCGAGAGGGCCGGGTTCGACCCGGCGCAGCGGGCCGGGCGGTGGCGAGAGCAGCTCGGAACGCTCGGCAGCGGCAACCACTTCATTGAGGTGTCGGCCGACGAGCTCGACCGGGTGTGGCTGTTCTTGCACTCGGGCAGCCGGGGTGTGGGCAACAAGATCGCCCAGACCTACATCGACATCGCGAAGAAGCTCGCCGCGCAGTGGTTCATTTCGCTGCCGGATGCTGACCTCGCGTACCTCGTCGAGGGCACCCCGGAGTTCACGCGGTACATCGCCGAGCTTCGGTGGGCGCAGCACTACGCGCTGCTCAACCGGGAGGAGATGATGGATCGGGTCGTGCGGCAGTTCACCGAGTGGGTGGTCGGCGACGACTCTGGAAAGAGCGTTGCGCAGCTCGAGCGGATCAACTGCCACCACAACTTCACCCAGAAAGAGACCCACTTCGGCAAGGAGGTGTGGGTCTCGCGAAAGGGTGCGATCTCGGCGAAGGCCGGAGAGCTCGGGTTGATTCCGGGCTCGATGGGAACCGCGTCGTACGTGGTCGAGGGCAAGGGCAACGCCATGGCACTCGAGTCGTCGCCGCACGGAGCCGGAAGGCTCTACTCGCGGTCGGCGGCCCGCAAGACCTTCACGCAGGACCAGTTGCGGGAGGCCATGGCGGGCATTGAGTTCCGCGATACCGACGCCTTCATCGACGAGATTCCGCACGCGTACAAGCCGATCGACGAGGTCATGGCCGATGCCGCCGACCTGGTCACGATCAAGCACACGCTGCGGCAGCTCGTGAACGTGAAGGGAGATTGAGTGAAGGGCAGATC
>JAYUKK010000109.1:0-14572 GCA_043764515.1 Microbacterium sp. | reverse complement strand
CGGCGCGGTGCTCGCCGGGCTGAGTGGATGCGCGGTCGAGACGGTCACGCGCGATGACGTCGAGCGCGTGGTCGCCGACGCCGGCACCGGGATGCTGCGCCTCGGCGGCACGCACTCCATCACGATCGTGCCGACGGTCGACGCGGTGCTCGGCGCCATGCGGTCGACGGGCAGTGCCCCTCCGCCAGAACCCGCGGCCGCCTGGCTGCGCTTCGCTCCGCGCGAGCTCAAGCCGCGGCATCCGAACGCCCTGAGTCTCACGGCGCGCGATGCCGCCGGTACTGTGCTCGCCGACGAAACCTACTACTCGGTCGGCGGCGGCTTCGTCGAGCGCGACGGTGACGACGGCGACGCGAGTGAGTCGACCGCGGTGCCGTACCGATTCGACACTGCTGACGAGCTGCTGCGCCTCTGCCGCGAGCACGGGCTGAGCATCGCGCAGCTCGCGCGCGCCAATGAGGCCGCGGTGCGCGGTGAGGCGGCAACGAGCGCGGCACTGCGCACGATCGCGCGCGCAATGGACGACTGCATCGACCTCGGCTTGAGCAGCACGGGCATCTTGCCCGGGGGGCTGAAGGTTCCGCGCCGGGCGTCTGGCATGGCTGACAACCTGCGCGCACTCGACGCGCAGCCGACACGCGACACGAGCCTCGAGTGGCTGCAGGCCTACGCAATTGCGGTCAACGAAGAGAACGCCGCGGGTGGCCGCGTTGTGACGGCGCCGACGAATGGAGCCGCGGGCATCATTCCCGCGGTCATGCGCCACGCGATCGACGTGATCGGTGTGGCCGATGCCGACCTCGCGCGCGAAGAGTTCTTGCTCGTCGCCGCCGTCATGGGAGGGCTCATCAAGTCGAACGCGAGCATCTCGGGTGCCGAGGCGGGGTGCCAGGGCGAGGTTGGCTCGGCCGCATCCATGGCCGCCGCCGGGTTTGCCCACCTGCTCGGCGCGACCAACGAGCAAATCGAGAACGCCGCCGAGATCGCCATGGAACACTCGCTGGGCCTCACGTGCGACCCGGTCGCGGGGCTCGTGCAAATGCCGTGCATCGAGCGCAACGCGATCGGCGCCGGCAAGGCCGTGGCGGCTGCTCGCATGGCGATGCACGGCGACGGCACGCACCTCATTAGCTTCGACACCGTCGTGCAGACCATGCGCCAGACGGGCGACGACATGTCGCGCAAGTACAAAGAGACGAGCGAGGGCGGCCTCGCCGTCAATTACGTCGAGTGCTAGGCGGGCTATCCACCGCTGACAGAATGGGTGCATGACCGACTCGCGCCTCGCCATCATCGTGCTCGCCGCCGGGCAGGGCACGCGCATGAAGTCGCAGACGCCCAAGGTGTTGCACCCGCTGGCGGGGGTTCCGCTCATCGGGCACGTGCTCGCGACAGCCCGCGCCCTCGACCCTGCGCACGTCGTCGCCGTGGTGCGTCACGAGCGCGACCGCGTGGCCGAGGCGATTTCGGCACTGGATGCCCAGACGATCATCGCCGACCAAGACGACATCCCCGGCACGGGTCGGGCTGTTGAGGCGGCGCTCGCCGCCCTGCCCGCCGACTTCGACGGCGACGTGCTCGTGGTCTCGGGCGACGTGCCGTTGCTCGACGCGGTGACCCTCGCCGACCTCATCGACCGGCATCGCCGCCACGAGGCCGCGGCCACCGTGCTGAGCGCGGTGCTCGACGACGCCACCGGCTACGGCCGCATCGTGCGGAACGAAGCGGGCGCGCTCGACCGCATCGTCGAGCAGAACGACGCGAGCGAGCTCGAGCGCGCACTCACCGAATTCAACTCGGGCACGTATGTGTTCCGCAGCGCTCCACTGCGCGAGAAGCTTGCCCTCGTCTCGACCGACAACGCGGCGCAAGAGAAATACCTCACCGACGTCATCGGCCTCTTGCGCGGCGACGGCCACGCCGTCGAGGCGCTGCCCGCTGGCCAAAGCTGGCTCGTCGCGGGCATCAACGACCGCGTGCAGTTGAGCGACGCGGCACTACGACTCAACGCCATGATCGTGCGCGGCTGGCAGCTTGCGGGCGTCACCATCAGCGACCCCGCGAGCGTGTGGATCGATCGCACGGTGACCCTCGACGAAGACGCCGAAGTGCTGCCGGGCACCCAGCTCAAGGGCGCCACTGTCATCGCGCGCGGCGCCGTGGTGGGGCCTGACACGACGCTCGTCGACTGCGAGGTGGGAGAAGGCGCGCGCGTGAGCCGAACCGACGGCACGCTCGCGGTGATCGGGGCGGGAGCATCCGTCGGCCCCTTCGCCTACTTGCGGCCCGGCACCGTCATCGGCGAGAAGGGCAAAGTTGGCACCTTTGTCGAGACGAAGAACACGACGCTCGGCGCGGGCGCCAAGGTGCCGCACCTCTCCTACATCGGCGACACGACCGTAGGCGAAGGAACCAACATTGGCGCGGGCACGATCACCGCCAACTACGACGGCGTGAACAAGCACCGCACTGAGGTGGGTGCACACGCCCGAACCGGCTCGCACAACGTCTTCGTGGCCCCCGTTAGGATTGGCGACGGAGCGTACACGGGAGCAGGAACAGTCGTCCGAAAAGATGTTCCGGCCGGGTCCTTGGCAGTGAATGTGGCACCTCAGCGCAACGTCGAACGCTGGGTGGCCGCCAACCGCCCGGGAACAACCGCGGCCGAGGCCGCTGCGGCGGCATCCGCCGAGGCACAACCTGACCCCGAAACCGCGTAGCCGACCAGCACATCAGCGTCGCTTCGGCGGCAGAAGGCGGGAACCTCATGGCCAGCATCAAAATCACCGGCCAGAAGCGCCTCGTCATCGTGACCGGTCGAGCACACCCGACGCTCGCCCACGACGTCGCCGAATATCTGCAGACCGACGTCGTGCACACCGACGCCCGCACCTTCGCGAACGGTGAGATCTACGCGCGCTATGACGAGAGCGTGCGCGGCTGCGACGCCTTTGTCATCCAGTCGCACGCGGCGCCCATCAACGAGGCGCTCATGGAGCAACTGATCATGGTGGATGCTCTCAAGCGTGCGTCTGCCAAGCGCATCACCGTGGTCGCCCCCTTCTACCCCTACGCCCGTCAAGACAAAAAGGGCCGCGGGCGCGAGCCGATCTCGGCCCGACTCGTCGCCGACCTCTACAAGGCGGCCGGCGCCGATCGCATCATGAGCGTTGACCTGCACGCCGCCCAGATTCAGGGCTTCTTCGACGGCCCCGTCGACCACCTCTTCGCGATGCCCGTGTTGCTCGATCACTTTCAGAAGCTGCTCGACCCCTCGACCCTCACGGTCGTTTCGCCCGACATGGGCCGCGTGCGTGTTGCCGACATCTGGAGTGACAAGCTCGGGGCGCCCCTCGCGATCATCCACAAGCGTCGCGACCCCCGCGTGCCCAACCAGGTCTCGGTGCACGACATCGTCGGTGACGTCGAAGGTCGCGTCTGCCTCATCGTCGACGACATGATCGACACCGGCCGCACGATCGTCAAGGCCGCCGAAGCGCTCAAGAAAGACGGTGCTACCGCCGTCGTCGTGGCGGCGACACACGCGGTGTTCAGCGACCCCGCGTTCGAGATTCTTCAGGATGCCGCGGTCGACCAGGTCGTCGTCACCGACACCCTGCCGGTCCCGCTCGAGAAGCGCTGGGATCGCCTGACGGTGCTGCCGATCGCCCCACTGATCGCTCGCGCGATCCACGAGGTGTTCGACGATGGGTCGGTCACCTCGATGTTCGACGGCGCCGCCTAAAAGACCGAGGGTTCGCTCGCGGGCCCGATGTAGCAGTTGCTCGCGTCGTTCACTTCGACCCAGCCCGCGCTTCCGGCCCCAAACTCGTCGGCCAGCGGCGTGCGCTCAAAGCTGCACTCCGAGAACGTGACCCCGGGTGCTGCGGTGAAGCCCCAGGTGTGCTGGGCCCACCGATTGTTGAAGGTGTCGAGGGTGAGGGTGTCATCGGGAATTCCTGCGAAGAACGCTCCGCGGCCGGCGCCGATCGAGAACTTCTCTTGCACACACGCCAGATCACCGGTCGAGGCATCCGACTGAATCATGCCGCGCGCCGACAAGTAGACGTTGTCGGCAGACGGGCGGTAGCCCACCCGAGCATCCGTCGGCCACACCTCGGTCGACTCGGTCGGCGGAATCGCCGTGACCTGCATGCGAGTGAAGCTCCAGCCCTCGGCCGCAAAAATCGCATTCGTCAGGGTGGCGCCGCAGTCATTGATGACGTTGGTGTTGATGGTTTGGCTGCCGGGGTACTCGTGCGAGAGCGAGCGGTGAACCATGCCTTCAATCGACAACTGAGCACCGTTGCTCGCCGTGGCGAGCACCCGCACGAACAAGGTTGCGTCGGGTTCTGGCGGGTTCGGCGTGAGCGACGGCGCCGGCTCGGGCTGCACGACCGCTTCGGACGGGCTCGGTGATGCCGATGGTGCGGGGGTTGGTGTGCATCCCGACAACACGACCAACGAAGCGAGACCAAGGCCGATAACAGCAGACGACGTTCGAGCGTTCATGGTCACTGATGGTGGGGCAGTGAGGTGAACTGCGTACAACGGCCGCGCAAACAACCGGCACACGGGGCCGGGGTGGACGACGACATGAGATGCTCCCTGTGCGGCCGAAGCGGCGCGGGAGGCGCGGGCGTTAACACCTATTGTTCACGTTCTCGAGGCTCGTTGTACGTGTTCTTGACTGTGCGTGTTCCGCCGCAGATCTTTGACTCTCGAGGTAAGCAGCGACCCGATCGCCTCAACCGCTGTTGGTCACACCCGAGCAAGAAAGTTCGCCCCATGTCGCTTGGACCCCGAGTGGTCTTCATGCGGTTTCTCGACGACGAGAGCCCGAAGTTGAAGCCCTGGATCGCACACGTGTCGAGCGTGGTCGGAGCCCACGCCTTGACCATGCCCTCGATGAGCCCGTCGAGCCTCGACGGAAGCGCGGTGTGGCAGTTGGTGTCGGCAAACAATCGCGAGCTGGCTCGCGGAGTGGGTATTCACGCGACCTTTGAAGAGGCGCGGCAACACGCGGAGCGCGTGGTCGGCTCGGGTGCAGCGCTCCAAATCGCGCCCGTCAGCGAGTCTGGTCGCGGCGTCTACGGCTGGTACGCCTCGATTGACGGTGAACCCGTCATGACCTGTTCACGGTGGTACGTGACCGATCGCGACCGGCGCCACTCGGCAGAGCTTGCCGCGCGATCGATCGCGACGGCTGTTCTGCTCCCCGGCGCCCGGCTTTCTGACCCCACACTCATGGGAGGTCGCCGTGGAGCCGCGAACTGATCGAATCGTTCTCGATGGTGACGTTGACGCGCCGCGCACTCTCTCGTCGGTCGTCGACCGACCGGATGCTGCATTCCGGTGGATCGCGCGAGGTGGCGGCACGATCGTCGTGACGGTCATGACGCTCGTGGGACTGTTCTTGCTCATTCGCGGGTTCGAGGCCTTGCAGGCGGCCGGGCCGAACTTCATCATCGAACAAGCGTGGGATCCCAACTCGGGCACCTTCGGCATCGCGGCCATATTCATGGGGACGGTCTTCATCGCCCTCACGGCCATCTTCTTCGCGCTCCCGCTCTCGTTTGGTACCGCGCTCTACATCAGCGAGTACGCTCCGCAACGCTTTAAGCCGCTGTTGGTCACAACGGTCGACCTCATGGCAGCGATCCCCAGCATCGTCTACGGACTGTGGGGCTTCTTCTTCTTGTCGCCGCTGATACTTCCGGTCTCGCAGTGGCTGGCAACCTATGTGGGGCCGTGGTTCCCTCCCTTCGCTGTCGAAGGCTTCGACCCGAATGACCCGCTCGCCAGTCCGACGATCTTCTCGGCGTCAACGTTTATCGCCGGCATTGTGGTGGCGCTCATGGTGGCTCCGATCACGAGCTCGATCATGCGTGAGGTGTTTCAACAGGCGCCGCTCGGCGAGCGCGAAGGGGCGCTCGCTCTCGGCGCGTCCAAGTGGGGCATGATCACGAGCGTCGTCGTGCCGTTCGGCCGGGGCGGAATCATTGGTGGCACGATGCTCGGCCTCGGCCGTTCGCTCGGTGAGACGATTGCCGTCTTCCTCATCATTTCTCCGGTCTTCGTGATCCAACCGCGCATTCTCGAGAAGGGCGGAAACTCGATTTCCGCGCTCATCGCTTTGCGCTACAGCGAATCGTCTGCCTTCGAGCTGTCCGCTCTCATGGCGGCAGGGCTCGCGCTGTTTCTCGTCACGCTTGTCATCAACTTCGGCGCTTCGACAATCGTCGCGCGCAGTCGTTCCGGCAGCGTGGGCGACTGATGATGAGCGGCGAAGGTGAGTAAATCGTGACCGACGTGATTGGGCGCCCCGAGGTGCGGGAGAACGGCGATGACGGGGAATCCCCCGACAACGAGCTGACCACTCCGACGACCCCGACTCCGACGACCTGGACGCGTGCTGCCAACGAACCCGAGTTCACGGGCCTGGAGCTTCGTCGTTCGACCGCGACCATCCGATCGGTCGATGTCATTCGCCTCATTGGTTCGGCACTCGCGGCGGTGGCCTTTACCTCGTGGTTGTTCTTCTTCGCTTTGCCTCTCGAGGGTGAGCTAGGGTTCGTGCTCATTTCGTATGGCATGTTCCTTCTGCTCTTCGGTATCTTGACGGCGTTCGACGAAAACCGACCGACCGTTCGCGACCGGCTGGCCAGCGTGGTGATGCATTCGCTCGCATTCCTTCTCTTGCTCGGGCTCTTCTCGGTTGTTATCTACACCTTCGGGCGCGGTCTCGAACCTTTCGGCTACGTGAACTTCTTCGTGGAAGACATGAGCAACGCGGGCCCGCTCGACGACCTTGATCGCGGCGGTGTGCTGCACGCCGTCGTCGGCACGCTCATCATGATCACAATCGCGCTCATTCTGACGGTGCCATTGGGCATTCTCACGGCGGTATTCCTTACCGAGTACCCGGGCCGTTTCGCTCGGTTCGTGCGCACAGTGGTCGAAGCCATGACGGCGCTGCCGTCGATCGTGGCGGGCCTCTTCGTGTACGCCATCATCGTGCAGTTCAGTCTCAGCCGCTCGGGCTTTGCGGCGGCGTGCGCGATCACCGTCATGATGCTGCCCATCGTGGTTCGCTCAGCTGATGTTGTGCTACGACTCGTGCCTTCGAGCCTCAAAGAGGCGGCACGCGCGCTTGGCGCATCCACGTGGCGCACGGTCTGGACGGTCACGATTCCGACCGCACGATCAGGGCTCACGACATCGGTGATTCTCGGTACCGCTCGGGGAATCGGTGAGACGTCTCCCGTGTTGCTGACCGCGGGCGCCACCACCTTCTTCAACTTCAACCCGTTTGACGGGCCGATGACGTCGCTCCCGTTGACGACCTTTTCCCTCGTGAAGTCTCCGGAGCTCAACTTCATTGCGCGTGGATTTGGTACGGCGGCCGTGCTCATGGTGCTCGTCGTGATTCTGTTCTTGATTGCCCGGGCCATCGGCGGTCGCGGCCCTGGTCAGCTCAGCCCGCGCCAGCAACGCGCTCGCGCCAATGCCTCGAAGGTGGACGACTATCGCTTCCGCGCGCGCGAACTCGGCATTGAGGCCACTGCAGCACCTTCGCTTTCCCAACGACTTTTTGCTGTGATTCCCCCGTCTGTTCGAAGAAGGGTTGGCCTCGGTGAGTAACTCACGCCTGCGCGGCGTTCGTGCCGCGATTGCTCTCGCGTTGATCGCGGCTGTCGGCATTGCTCCTGCGGTCGCACAAGCGTCTCCTGCGCGCGCGGTCGGCATCGTCTACCAGCCCATCGAGGGCGCAGGGTCGACGTGGTCGGCAAACGCGATGCAGCAGTGGGTGCGCAACGTGTTCGACAACTACCGCTGGAAGATTTCGTACAACGGCGAGGCGGGCTCGTCGGCTGGCCGACAGCAATTCGCTAACGGGACGACTGATTTCGGTGTGTCGGAGATTCCCTACGCCCTGGCGAACAGTGACAGCCCCGACCCTCGGCCGTCACGACAGTTCGCGTACCTCCCCATCGTCGCGGGCGGCACGGCCTTCATGTACAACCTCGTGATTGGTGGTCAGCGCGTGACCAACCTGAGGTTGTCGGGCGAGAATGTCGCCAAGATTTTCACCGGCGTGATCACGAAGTGGAATGATCCTGCTATCGCGGCCGACAACCCGAAGTTGGCCTTGCCTGCCACCCCGGTTGTGCCCGTCGTGCGGTCGGATGGTTCGGGAACCACCGCCCAGTTGACGGCCTGGATGCGCGCTCAATACCCAGCAATCTGGAACGCGTATTGCGCGAAGGCGGGGCGAACGAACTGCGGCATTACGTCGAACTATCCGGTCGTCCCTGGCTCCGCGTTCCTGGCCCAGCAAGGCTCGAACCAGGTAGCGAGCGCCGTAGCGAAGAACAGCTCCGTCGGCGCCATTACCTACGTCGAAGCGTCGTATGCCATTAACGCCCGCTTCCCCGTGGCAAAGCTGTTAAACGCGGCGGGCTACTACACCGAGCCAACCGCATCGAATGTCGCGGTCTCGCTATTGTCCGCCGTCATCAACAACGACCCAAATTCGCAGGAGTACCTCACGGCAAACCTCAGCCCGGTCTACAACAACAAAGACCCCCGGGTGTATCCGCTGTCGTCGTATTCGTACATGATCGTTCCCACGGCGGTCGAGGGTAACTTCACTCTCGACAAGGGGCTGACGCTCGCCGACTTCGTCTCGTACTTCTTGTGTGAGGGTCAACAGCAGGCTGAGGTGCTGGGCTACTCACCCTTGCCGATCAACCTCGTTCAAGGTGGTCTTGAACAGGCACAGTTGATCCCTGGCGGCAACCCGCAAAACAAAAACGTCTCGACCTGCAATAACCCGACGTTCTCCCCCGATGGCACGAACAAGCTCGCTAATGAAGCGCCCCAACCGCAAGCGTGCGACAAGAAGGGCCCCGACCAGTGCCTGACGGGTACCGGAGGAGCGTCGGGGACCCCGACGGCAGGCACTGGCGTGACGAATTTAGGTTCTGGCGGCACCAGCGGTACGGGCGGGGAGTCGGGCGAAGAGGGATCAAGCGGCGGAGGGACCGACGCCGGTGGTGGAGATGGTGAGATCACCGGGCTCGGCGGCGGGGGAAGCCCCATCGTCACGGGTTCGCCGCTCACGCTCGACTCGCGGGGTATCCCACCGCAGTCACTGGTGCTCATGTTTCTGGCGACACTCTTGGCTTTGGCTGCCGTTCTTCTTCCCCCAGTCATAGCCCGGCGCCGAGCCGCGGTCGCCCTCGCTGCTCGCCCCGATGGTCGCCCGACGTCACCCAAGAAGGTTTCGTCGTGGGCGTTCTGGCGAAAGCTCTCAATACCAAAAGTTCACCTACCCGCCCGCTTTACGAAATTCGGCCGTGCGGCAGCACGGGGTGAGGACTCCTAACGTGACGACCGTGTCAACTTCCCCCACCACTTCAGCGCGCGCGCGTCGTCGCGTCGCTCTGGGTCGCGTGGCGTTTGCGACCATTGCGGCCGTGAGCTTCGGCGGTTTGGTGGCGGGGGCTCCCGCCGCTCCGGCGTCTGCGGCTCAGCCGACCCCGATCACCATCGCCTGGAACGGTGACACGTCACCAGCCGCAAGCTTCCAGCCGACTCGCAACCCCGCAAGTCCGCACTACAACGAAATGCGCAACATTTCTGTCACCGTCAGCCAGACCACCAACATTGGCGACCAGGCGATCCGGGTGAGCGTCGCTGGTTTCGCGGGGACGCGCTCGGCGATCTCTGAGGGTATTCAGAACGGGGCGAACTTCCTGCAGGCCATGCAGTGCTATGGCGACGACCCGAATGCGGCTGACTTCGTCAAGACCTGCCAGTGGGGTGGGCGTTTGCCGACCGTGCTCGGAAACGCCGTCTACTTCGACAACGCCTTCCGCGTCTCAACGAAGGACTACACCCCCTCGCCGGCGACCGCCTACGACAACCCCTTCGTCACGGCGAGCGGTGCAGTGGTGACCGCCAAGGCCAATATCGACAGCAATGGGCGCACCTTCAACCCGATTCTGAGCTACTTCAGCCCCTCCACGACCAACGAGGTACCGCTCGCGCGCGTCGGTGCCGACGGCACGGGTTACTTTGATTTTGAGACACAGTCGTCGAGCCAATCGCCGCAGCTCGGCTGTGGCGACGCGGGTCAATTGCGGTGCTGGCTCGTGATCGTTCCGCGCGGAACCAAATTCGGCGGCGGTGAAAACGGTACCGACCCCACCGACTGCAGCGACCTGACAAACCGATTCGGCGTCTCGTACACCTACGGCCAAACCGCAACCATTCAGGGTGGCAGTCCGGTCAACCCTCGGTGCGACTACTTCGACAACCGCATTGTCGTGCCGCTCGACTTCACCCCGACTGCCGTGACGTGCCCGTCGGGGGCCCCTGAGTTTCGAGTGTCGGGTTCGCAATTCATGATCTCGGCGATGAGTTCGTGGCAACCGTCGCTCTGCCAGAACGTGGGCAGCACCTTTAGCTTCGCGACCAATCCCGATGCGATCGCGCGCGCACAGTTGCTCGAGACTCGTGCTGGTTCACCCGAGCTTATCTACAGCGGCTACCCCGTCGCGAGTGCCGAATTGCCGACCGCCGATGAACGAACGCTTTATGCGAAGACCGCGTTTGAATATGTACCGGTAGCGGTCTCGAGCATGGTCGTTGCCTACAACGCCGAGTTTGCGAATGGTCGCCAAGAGAGCCTCGTGTTGACCCCTCGGCTGATGGCAAAGCTGCTCACGCAGTCGTACTCGTTCACCGTGCCGCAGTCGACCGCTACGCCAGCACAAAGCATCGCCCACTTGTCAGCGGCGGCGCGGAGCTATAACTACTGGACGGCAGACCCCGACTTTCGGGCCGCGAACCCCACCAACTGGCAGAAATTTGAGCAACAGACCCCCAGCATCGTGTTGCCCGGCCCTTCTGCGGCCGACGGCATCAAGCAAATGTGGCGGTGGATCTTGGCCGACGCCGATGCCGTTGCGTTCTTGAATGGCGAACCTGACGAGGGCGTCGTGGGCGCCATGACCATCAATCCTTACTACCTGCCTAAGACTCCGCAGAACACGATCCCGTGGTACTACGACGCGAACTTGAACTATCTGCCCACGCCGACAACGCGCGAGGTGGGCCAAGTCAACATCGACGGTAGCCCCCTGCGGATCAGCACCACCGTGCTCGACACCTTCCCCAAAGACGACGGCAGCCTCTTGCCGTTCGAAACGTCGCAAGCAAACGGAACGACTCGATACGACTCGATTCAATTCGCGCCGTATGCGATCGACTACCTCGCTGCGGCTCGACAAGCCTTCCGGGGCGACCCGAACTCACGGGTGTTGTGGGATGCCAACCGCATCAACGACGCGGGCGTGGCCGGTGCCTGGATCAGCACGGGCGTGCAGGACGCGGGTGCCCGCTTCATGATCACCGTCACCGACTCCGCCAATGCTGCACGGTACGGGTTGACGACGGCGTCGCTGACCCCCGCGAACTCGACGACACCGGTGGCAAGCACTGCCGAGACGATGACCGCGGCCCTCACCGCGACGTCGGCTACGTCGCTCGACTCGATACTGCAGGTCGACCCCGCCAAGGTCACCGGTAACGCGTATCCCCTGACGATGGTGACGTACGCCGGGGTGAACCTGACGAAGTCGACTACCGCATCCCGCACCACGATGTCGCGCATGCTGCAGCAAGTGACGACAACCGGGCAAGAGGTCGGCACCGCGCTGGGCCAGTTGCCTGTTGGCTATGTTCCTTTGACGGCCGAGTTGACGACCCAGGCCGCTGCGGCCACGAGTCGCATTCAGTCGTGGACCCCGCCCAAGACGTCGACTCCAGCACCGACAACGAGCTCTTCGACGGGCTCGTCGTCCTTCTCGAACGATGGCGACGGCGGCGGTGAGGTCGAGCCCGGCGTCGACCCGGAGCTCACGCCCGACGTGGACGCAATACCCGAAGACCGCACGCCGGCCTCCACCGCGGGTTGGCTTAACGGTGGGTTAGCAGCGTCTCTCGTCGTCGGCTTGCTCGGCTTCGTCTTCGCCCCCGGCATCTTGCGCGGCGGAGGTCTGTTCTTCTAGCGCACACGACAGCTTCTTTCGGGCACCGCTCCGACCCGAAAGGAAACCCCCCACCGAACCAGAAAGCACAGTGAGGGGCTAGTCCACAGGGACTGAACTACCGGAGAAAGTTACCAAAAGAAGGTTGGAACCTGATGCACAAGCACACCAAGCTGCGCTTCGGCGTGGTTGCAGCGCTCGCTGTCGCGACGCTCGCCTTCGGTACGGCGGCCCCGGCTTACGCCGACCCGACCGGCCCGAAGACTCTGAACGGTACTGGCTCTGACACCACGCAAGACGTCATGGGCGGCGTTGCCAGCGTTGTCACCAGCCTGGGCAACTGGGATGCGGTCGGCAGCGCCACGATCACGGTCGACGGCACCACGTTCAGCCGCCCGATCGGCTCGACCGCGGGCATCCGCGCGCTGAGCTCGTCGATCCGTGGCATCGCCTACGCAGGCACCGTTCTGCCCACCGGCACGCTTGACTACGCGCGTGCCTCGGCGCTCCGCAGCGAGGCGGGCACCGAGCTCACGTACATTCCGTTCGCGCGTGACGCCGTCACCATCGCGATGAACATCTCAAGCGACTTCCCCAAGGATGTCGCGCTTGGGTCCGCTGGCCAGGCCTCGAACCTGTTCACCCTGCGCAACATCTACCTCGGCACGGTTACCTCGTTCATCGACAGCGCCGGCAACTCGGTCACGATTCGCCCCTTGCTGCCCCAGGTCAACTCGGGTACGCGCACCTACTGGGTGAGCGTTCTCGGCACGACTGAGGCCGCGCTGACCGCTGGTGGCCGCGCGACCGACCTCGGCAACACGGTGCAGGAGCACGACGGCTCCTTCCTGACCCGCGATGGCGACATCGTGCCGTTCTCGGTTGGTCAGTGGCTGGCGCAGAGCAACAACCGCTCGCTGCCCACCACCGTTGTTGAGCGTCGCGGCCAGGCCGTTCTCGGCAGCATCGACACCGTGAAGCCAGTTATCTACGACGGCACGACGATTACGACGAACCCGGACTTCCTGCCGAGCCGTCTGGTCTACAACGTCGTCGAGACGCGTGCCCTGACCACTGGTTCGCCGTCGGCCAACGACACCGCGATTCGTGCGGCGTTCTCGGGCTCGACGTCGGGCGTGTGCTCGGCGGTTACGCAGATCAAGCAGTACGGCTTCGCCACGATCGGCACGCTCTGCGGCAGCACCACGACGCAGCGCGGCTACGTCAACTAATCCCCCCCCTCAACACTCACATCTCCACAAACAGAAAGAGTCACGAGAAATCATGAAGCTCAACAAGAAGGTCGCCACGCTGGCGCTTGCCAGCGCGCTCGTCCTGACCGGCCTGGGTACTGCCCAGACCGCTCAGGCCGACCAGATTGCTGGCACCATCACAATTTCGCCCACCAGCGGAAACGTGTCGGACCAGTTCTTCCTCCAGAGTGTCGCCACGAGTGTCGGCGCTCCGGTCGGCTTCCGTGCTGCCAGCACGAGCCAGATCTTCCAGAACGGCGTGCTCGTTGGCAACATCTCCAACCTGCGCACGACGTCGATGGCAGTGACCGCGGGAACGAACGGCCTTGACGGCAACCCTGCCTTCATGGACCGCTCGGTCATCACCACGAACAACTTCGTCAGCAACAAGCAGCTCAACAACGCTGCGCTGTCGACGCTCACCTCGGGCACGTTCGAGTACCGCTACTACTTCCACGCCTCGAGCACCTCGCTCGACCTCGTCAACGACAAGTACCTGTCGCTGACGCTGACCTACAACTCCACCACGGGCGCCTGGTCGATTCCGGTTGCCGCGACTGCCACGAACACCTCGCTCACCGCGAGCGCCTCGGGCACGAGCGTCACGCTCGCCGCGACGGTCACGCCGTCGGGCACCGCCGGCAACGTTGTGTTCAAGGAGGGCGCGACCACCGTCGCGACCGTCGCGAACGCTGCGGGCACGGTCAGCACGGTCCTCGCGGGCGTGTCGAACGGTGCGCACACCTACACGGCAGAGTTCGTGCCGACCAACACTGCCGCGTTCACGGGGTCAACCTCGGGCACCGCGTCGGTCAACGTTGGCAGCCTCCCGGCTCCGGCGACCGTCACCGGTGACATCACGGTGCAGGTTGCTCAGGGCGCCGGTGGCGGCGCGCTCGTGCTCACCGCCTCGTCGCTGACGTCGAACCTCGGTTCAGTCTTGGCTTCGGCTGGCACGCTCAATGCCTCGGGTACCGTCACTGCTGTGGTTGATGACTCGCGTCAGGCTGGATCGGCGGCGTTCTCGCTCACCGGCCAGGTGGGCGACTTCACCGCGACCGGTGGCAAGGTGTTGAGCTCGAGCTACCTCGGCTGGACCCCCACCGTGACCGGTGTGGGTACGGCTGGCCCCGTCGTCGCTTCGTCGGCGCTCGCTACCGGTGGCCTCAAGGTCGCGCGTGTCTGGGCGACGGGCACCCCGTCGGCCGCTGACCCGCAGCCGACCACCACCAACGCTTCAGCTCTGCTGCAGCTGCGGGC
>JAYUKK010000108.1:0-4079 GCA_043764515.1 Microbacterium sp. | reverse complement strand
CCTGCATGTAGAGCGGCATTAAAAAGCTGACGGCGGTGCCGACGAAGAGCATGAGACCCATGACCGTGACCGTCGCGCGTTCGCTCGGGTCGCGCACGATGTCGAGGTTCACGAGGGGCACTTTCTGCTCGGCCATGCGCTTGCGCGTGCGGCTGAGGAACAACTGCGCAAAGATGACGGCCGCCACGAACAAGAGCGGCACGATCGAAAAGCTGCCCAGAGAGATCGGAGCGTTGCTGGTCGCGGTCAGCAGGCCCCAGTCGTTCATGACGCTCATGCCGAAGCTGATGAGCAAGATCGAGGTCGCGGCGAGCGCGCCGCCTGTCCAGTCAACGATGAGGTTTTTCTGCGGCGGCACGGGCTTGAGCAAGAAGCTCGCGGCGAAGTTGATGAGACCGATCGAGGCCACGAGTACGAACGACCAGCGCCACCCGATCGTCGAGGCGAACTGACCCGCAATGAGGAGCGAGACGACCTGAGCGAGCGGGATGCTCGCGGCAAAGTATCCGATCGCCGACGCCTGCTGCTTGCCCTGGAAGCTCGCCGCAATGATGATCGTAAGCGCCGGCAGGGTGATGGCGTTCGACGCACCCGTGATGGACTGCGCAATGAACAGCACCGAGCCGTCTTGCGCCGTCGCGATGAGAATGGCGGCGAGGGCCGGAATGATCACGCCGATGCGGAAGGCGAGCACCGGGCCAATCTTGGCCGTGATCTTCGCACCCAGCAGCAAGAAGGCCGACACGGCGAACGTGCTCGCCGTGTTCGCAAGACCGACCGTCGTCGGCGAGATGCCGAGATCTTCCGTGATGCCCGTGATGGACACATTCCAGGCGTTGAACGCCAACTGCACTTGCGCGAGCATGACGACGAAGAGCGGCAACCACGACGACTTCGTCCCTACGACGGAACCTGCGGACATGGGGTGGACCTCCCGGTCGGGCGCTCACGATCACGAGCGCTGATTCCGCCATCCTGCCTCACGACGCGCCCCTTGGCGAGAGGCGAGCGGAGTACGGCGCCGTGTCCCTACCGCAGGTCACGCAATCGGGCCGTCGGCTCACCCCCATCACCCGCGCGTCGTTCAGACCCCACCGCGATGACGAGCAACACGATGCCGACGACGGCGAGGGTGATCCACCACGGCATGGCTTCGATGCCGCGGCCGATCTGCACCGAGAACGCAAGCACGTTCTCGATGGGCAGGATGATCATGCCGAGCACGAAAGGAGCCGCCAGCCGCCAGCGCACACCGACGAGAATCGCGGCAAGCGCGAACGACATCACGAGCACAGCGCGCCAGGTCAGTGGGTCGGTCGCGGTCGCGAGCATTGAGGCAAACACCGTAACGATGATGCCGGGGCCTAGCAGCGCCCATGACCCCGAGCGACCCATCGGCCAGTGATGCAGAGGGGCGGATGCGGTGCCGCCGCCGCGCAGGAGCACGACGGTTCCGGCGACCAGCAGCATGACCCCGAGCGGCACCGAGAACGCCTCGACACGCACGTCGCGCGGACTCCAGGCGACGATGGCGGAGGCAAGAGCGAGCCCGAAGAGAACCCACGCGCGCGGCAAAACCGTCGCCACGGATTGCTCGCGCCACACCGCCACGACCATCGTGATGAGCAGCACGAGCCCGACGGCGCTGATCACCAGAATGGGCAACGGGTCGCGCTCGATGGTGGAGCAGGCGGCGACGACGATGGCCGTGATGGCCGGCACGAGCGCCCACCGACGCTGATCCGAGGTGGCGTCGCGAGCGAGCAGAAGGCCTGCGATGGCCGCGGGAATGGCACCCGCCAGGGCGAACGCGAGCGCGAGCGACACGGGGATGGCAGTGAGTGTGGCATCAGCATCCACTGCATCGATGCCCAGGCCCAGGCGCGTGCCCTGCACGGCACCCGCGACGCTCGCAACCATGGCCGCTCCGAGGGCCGCGGGCCGCAGCGATGCAAGGCGTGCGGCGATGCCCGTGCGACGGAGTGAGAGCAGCCAGCCGATCGTCGTCAGCGCGACCGCGGTCAGGAGCAGTGCGGCGAGGCGCGCAGGAGAGGGCTCGCTGCCGAACGCCAACAGACCCAACACGGGCACGATGGCAGCGAGTAACCCTGCGCCACCGAGCCCGGGCCGCGGTCGACCGAGAGCCGTCATCGCGGTCGCGACAACCACCGCCGTCAGGGCCGGCGGCAAAATGTGGGCTTCGAGCGACGTGACCCCGAGGACGAGCCAGAGGCACCACAGGGCGGCAGTGCCCAGGAGTGCCGAGAGCCACCAATAGGTCGAGATGCTGCGCCTGGCCGCTGCAAGCGCTGCGCCGATCGCGAGCACGGCAAGCACGAGGGCGGCCGTTGACGGCCCCGCGGCATCGCGAGCAAACGCGAGAGTCACCGCGAGCGCGGCGGTGAGCCAGGTGGTGACTTCGAACGCACCCGTGACGACCTGCTGCTCTGAAGCGTCAAGGCCGCGGCGGTCGAGAAGTCGCTCAAGGCGGCCCGCGAGGGCGAGAGCGGCAGAGACCACGACCGCGATGATCGGCAAAACCACGGGCGACCCGCTCGTGTCGAGCATGACCGCACCGAGGTTGACCGCGACGACGGCGAGTGACGGGACCAGCACGGCTGCCGCGAGTGCCCGTACCGCCGGGCTGAGTTCACGGCGGCGCGTGAGAACAAGAATGACCGCGAGCGCAATCATTGTCGTCGTCGACAGCACGACCCAGCCGTTGCGTTCGCCGATGACGAGAGCCACGGCCAACAAGAACGGAACCGTCGTCACGATCAGAATCGTCATCCAATAGTCCGTGCGCAGACGGCGGACGAGAGTCGCGACGATCGCGACGACGAGGCCGGCCGTGGCCGTCAGGCTCAGCTGGCCCGCGCCGTCAATCGGGGTCAGCCCGAGCGCGACGGCGACCAGCACGAGAGCGTACGAAGTTCCGACGGCGAGGTGCGCGGGGCGCAGCACGCGCGGCACGGTGTTCGCGAGAAGGGCGAGTGCCAGCAGGGCGACGGGGCCGATCGTTACCGCGAGAGCGGGCGAGACCCACGAGCTCCACGAGAGCGAAACGGCGACGAGAAGTGCAGCGTGCGCGGCAAGCACGATGGGTGCGCGATAGGCGAGGGGCGAACGGCGACCCAGAGCGGTCGCACTGATCACGAGTGATGCGGCTGCAACGAGCGCAATCGCCACGCTCGCGCGCACCGCTCCGGCGGACTGCTCGAGCCCGAGTGCCCCCACGCCGGCGAGTCCGAGCACCCAGAACGCAGCAGCGTTCACGGCCCACCGCGCCGGGGTTGGCCGCCCGGCACGCCTGCCGATCACCCAGGCGTGCGCGGCCAAGACCAGCGTGACGACGAGCAGCCCCAGCACGGCGGCGAGGTTGGCTGCTGCGTCTAGTGCACCATCGGCCCATTGGTCGACAGCGACGAGGGCCCCGACGGCAGCAAGCCCGGCGACGGCAACGTTCGGGCCCGCGCTCAGCGCTACGACGCTCATGGCCCCGGCCATGACAGTTCGACGACGAGTCGAGCCGCCAGCGGTCATGAGCGCACTGAGTGCCAAAACGCCGAGCCCTGCGGCGAGCGGAACGAGCACGAGCCAGACGGCCCCGCCATCGAACGGCGTCATGTCGATAGCGAAGACGGCAACCGCGAGAGCCAGAGGAACACTCGCCCCGGCCAGGCCGCTGAACAGCGTGCGCAGGGCGTGCCGGGCCGAGCGGGCGGCGACAGCCCCCGCCCCGAGCACACTTGCGCTCACCATGAGCCAGCTGACCTCGCCCACCGGCGGCAGGTCGAAGACGTGCCCGGCCATCAGCACGAGCGCGCCCAACTGCACGGCCACGAGCAGGGCACGTTCGGCGTGCACGTCCACCACCCGACGCCGCTCGAGCAGCGTCGACGCCTCGAGCAGCGCGAGCGCGACAGCAGCAGAGCCGAGAGGCCCCCACATCGGAAACGGGGTGCCCGAGAAGGCCGCGCTCGCGAGCAGAGGAACCAGGGGGAGGGCGAGGGTGCCGGTGAGCATCCACGACCGGATGCCCGTGCGCACGCCGAGCGCCAGCCCGACGGTGCCCGCGG
>JAYUKK010000107.1:0-4083 GCA_043764515.1 Microbacterium sp. | reverse complement strand
CCGCGCGCAGCGCGTAGAACGGGTCGATGCGGCGCTCGCCTTTCGCTGCGCGCCGCACCGGCCACGCGAGCGCGAGAACGAGCACCGCGATGAGCACGAGTGCCACGGCGAGCGAGAGCGGCGGCACGAGCACGGCAACTCCGCGCAAGGCGAGCACCGAGTCGAGCGCGAACGCTGCCGCAATGCCCACGAGCACCGCGACGAGCAGGGTGAGTGGGCGGGTGCGGGTCACTCGGCACCGCCCGACTGCAGCGCCGCAAGCAGTGCGGCGACGTCGCCGTGGGTGACGAGTCGTGCATCCGGCTGCACCTCGAGCCACGGGGCGAGCACGAAGTCGCGCTCGTGTGCCCGTGGGTGCGGCACCTGCAATACCTCGGAGTCGATCTCGAGCTCGTCGAAGGCGACGAGGTCGAGGTCGAGGGTGCGGTCGCCCCAGCGCTCGGTCTGGGCCGTGCGATCGCGACCATTCTCGGCTTCGATGGCCCGCAAGGCGTCGAGCAGCGTGAAGGGGTCGAGGCGCGTCTGCAGCAGGGCAACGCCGTTGAGGTAGGCGGGTTTCTCGGGATCGAGCCCGTCGAGTGTGAGAGCAACCGAGCCTTGCCACGATGACACCGCGAGGATGCTCGACTCGGGCACCGCGTCGAGCGCCGCTACCGCCCGCTCGAGCGTGGCCTCGCGATCGCCCAGGTTGCTACCCAGAGCGATGACGGCCGTCGCGAGGTGGGCGAGAGTCACGACCGCCCCCGCACGATCGTCACACTCACGTCACCGAACGGCACCGTGATCGGCGCCTGAGGCTTGTGCACGGTGACCTCGACCTGCCACACCGCGCCGTGGCGCAGCACGACCCCAGCGACCCGCTCAGCCACCGTCTCGATGAGGTCGACGGGGTCGGTTTCGACCGCAGAGACCACCTCCTCGGCGAGCACGCCGTAGTGCACGGTCGAGGCGAGCTCGTCGTCGCTGCCGGCCCCGCGCAGGTCGAGGCGCGCGGTCACGTCGATGATGAACTCTTGCCCGTCGCGCCGCTCGTGGTCGAAGACGCCATGGTGCGCGAAAGCGCGCAGGCCCGTGAGGGTGATGTGGTCGCCACGAGCCGAGGCATCAACCGGGGCGCTCGCGACGTAGCTCGCGGTGTACATCGGTGCTTCATCAGCCGCGGCCACGATCGACTGCCACACGTCGAGGGCGCGGGCACTTGAGCGCACGTCGTGCACGCGGAGGGCATCCACCTGCCCCGCCGCAAGCGCCGAGACGACCGCGGTAAGCAAGTCGCGCTCGTCAACCGCGGCATCGTCTGGCAGTAAGGCGCCGAGGAAGCGTTTGCGCGAGGCTCCGAGCAGCACGCGCGCACCGATCGACCGCAGCGTGCCGAGCTCGCTCAGCAGCTGCCAGTTGTGCTCAGCGCGTTTCGCAAATCCCAGGCCGGGGTCGACCCAGAGTCGCTCGGGCTGAATGCCCGCCTCGAGCGCCATGTGCCAGCGGCCCATGAGCTCGTTCGTGACATCCTGCGGCGCCCAGCCGTACTCGCTCACGGCATCCCAGGTCTCGCTTGGCCCGCGCCAGTGCATGATCACGTACGAGCTACCGAGCGCGGCCACCGTCTCCAGCATCGCGGGGTCGGCGAGGCCGCCGCTCACGTCGTTGACGATCTCGGCTCCGGCCTCGACGGCCGCTGCGGCCGTGCTCGCGTGCATGGTGTCGATCGACACACGGATGCCCTGCGCAGCAAGCGCCGCGACCACGGGCAACACGCGCTCACGCTCGACCTCCGGCGCGACGGGCTCGGCGCCCGGCCGGGTCGACTCGCCGCCGACGTCGATGACGGACGCGCCCTCGGCCACCATGCGCAGCCCTTGCGCGAGGGCTGCCGCAGGATCGACGAAGCGGCCCCCGTCGCTAAACGAGTCGGGCGTGACGTTGACCACGCCCCACAGTTCAGGTCGAGTCGTCACGCCACACCTGCCCCGATGAGCGCCATCACCTCGGCGCGGCGCACGGGGTCGGCGAGCGCCCCGCTCGCGGCGACCGTGACGGTCGTGCTCTCGGCTTGCCGCGGGCCGCGGGCTCCGACGCACCCGTGCCGCGCGTCGATGACGACGAGCACGCCGAGCGGCGCGAGCGCCGCGTGGAGGGCCGCGACGATGTCGTCGCCGAGGCGCTCTTGCAGCTGCGGGCGTGACGACAGGGTGTCGACCGCGCGTACGACGCTGCCGAGCCCGACCAGTCGCTCATCAGGGAGGTAGGCCACGTGCGCCACTCCCGTGAACGGCAGCAGATGGTGCTCGCAGATGGAGCGCAGCGCAATGTCGCGTAGCAGCACGAGTTCGCCGCGCTGCTCGGGCGCATCCTGCATCGCCAGTTCGTCGCGCAGCAACGGCACCGGGTCGACGCCCACCCCCGCGAAGAACTCGGCGTAGGCCTCAGCGACGCGCTGCGGGGTCGTCAGCAGGCCGGGGCGCTGCGCATCCTCACCAATCGCGGCAAGAATCTCGGCGACAGCCGCCTCGATGCGACCGGTGTCGATGCCAGGCATGATTCGGCTCAGTCGCGCGTGCCGTCGGTGGGGCTGCCAGCAGTGGGGCTGTCGGCAGTGGTTGCCGAAGCCGTGTCGGCCACCTTCGCACGCGGCGCGCGCTTGGCTCGCGTCGGCGGGGCATCCGCCGTGTTCGCGAGCGCGGCAGCCTCAATCGGCGGCTTCGAGGGCATTTTCACCGGCGGGATGTTCGGCAGCGGTCGCCCAGCGCTCGAAAGCCACTGCGGGCGCTCAGGCAGGCGCTTGACGTCGGTGAAGATCTCGGCGAGCTGCAGGTGGTCGAGCGTCTCTTTCTCGAGCAGCTCGGTGGCCAAGCGGTCGAGAATGTCGCGGTTGTCGTTGATGACCTGCCAGGCTTCGTTGTGCGCCTGCTCGATGAGCGCTCGCACTTCGGCGTCAACGCGCTCCGCGAGCTTCTCGCTGTAGTCACGCTGGTGGCCCATGTCGCGGCCGAGGAAGACCTCGCCGCTCGATTGGCCGAGCTTGATGGCGCCGACATCGGTGCTCATGCCGTATTCGGTGACCATGCGGCGCGCGATGGCCGTGGCCTTCTCGATGTCGTTGCTCGCGCCCGTTGTTGGGTCGTGGAAGACGATCTCTTCCGCCACGCGGCCACCCATGGCGTAGGTCAGCTGGTCGAGCAACTCGTTGCGCGTGATCGAGTACTTGTCGTCGAGCGGCAGCACCATCGTGTAGCCGAGGGCGCGCCCGCGCGGAAGAATCGTGACCTTCGTGACGGGGTCGGTGTTGCGCATGGCCGCGGCCGCGAGCGCGTGACCACCCTCGTGGTACGCGGTGATGAGCTTCTCGTGGTCGCGCATGATGCGCGTGCGACGCTGCGGCCCCGCCATTACGCGGTCGACAGCCTCATCGAGGGCTTCGTTGGTGATGATGTCTTCGTGCGCCCGCGCCGTGAGCAGCGCAGCCTCGTTGAGCACGTTGGCGAGGTCGGCACCCGTATACCCCGGCGTCTTGCGCGCGAGCACTTCGAGGTCAACGTTCTCGGCCATGGGCTTGCCCTTGGCGTGCACCTGCAGAATCTTTTCGCGCCCCTTCATGTCGGGGGCATCCACCTGAATCTGACGGTCGAAGCGGCCCGGGCGCAACAGGGCGGGGTCGAGAATGTCGGGGCGGTTGGTCGCCGCGATCATGATGACGTTGGTGTTGGGGTCGAAGCCGTCCATCTCGACGAGCATCTGGTTGAGCGTCTGCTCGCGCTCGTCGTGGCCGCCGCCCATACCCGCGCCGCGGTGACGGCCGACGGCGTCGATCTCGTCAACGAAGATTATTGCCGGCGCGTTCTCTTTCGCCTGCGTGAAGAGGTCGCGCACGCGGCTCGCGCCGACACCCACGAACATCTCGACGAAGTCAGAGCCCGAGATCGAGTAGAACGGCACGCCCGCCTCGCCCGCGACCGAGCGCGCGAGCAGCGTCTTGCCCGTGCCGGGGGGGCCGTACAGCAGAACACCCTTGGGAATACGCGCGCCCACGGCCTGGAATCGCGTGGGGTCTTGCAAGAAGTCTTTGATCTCTTTGAGCTCTTCGAT
>JAYUKK010000106.1:0-14771 GCA_043764515.1 Microbacterium sp. | reverse complement strand
AGCATCCGGTGCGCGTCGAATTCTTCGGTGACGAGGTCGAGCAACTGCGCGAGTTCTCGGTGGCCGACCAGCGATCACTGCCCACCGAGATCGATCTCGTCGAGCTGCCCCCAACCCGTGAGCTTCTGCTGACCGAGAGTGTGCGGCAGCGGGCGCGGGAAATGGAGCACGAATTTCCGAGTCTGGCCGGGCTGCTCGCCAAGATCGGCGAGGGCATTCCGGTGGAGGGCATGGAAAGCCTGGCGCCGGCACTCGTCGACCGGCTCGTGCCGCTCACGCACTACCTACCCGCAAGCGCGGCCGTCGCGGTGCTGAGCCCTGAGCGTGTGGCCAGCCGGGCCGTGAGTCTGCTCGAGACGAACCGCGAGTTCTTGACGGCCGCCTGGCACGCCGCAACGGCGGGTGCCGAGTCGCCGATCGACCTCGACGCGGGTGACTTCGTGACGGTCAACGGCTTGCATGAGGCGGCGGGCGACCGCGACTGGTTCACGATCAGCGCGTTCGATGCGGATGACCCCGAGGTCGTGCGCGTTGACGCGGTCGAACCTCCCGGCTTCTCGGGCCGTAGCGACGGAGCGGTCGACCACGTTGTCGACCGCGTGCGCGCGGGCTGGACCATGATCGTCGTCGCAGCGGGTCACGGTCTCGTGGAGCGCGCGGCCGATGTGCTCGCCGAGCACGAGGTCGCGGCACGCATGGTCGACGAGCTGCCTGACACGCTCGAGCCTGGAGTCGCCTACCTCGTGCAAGCCCAGGTCGAGCACGGCTTCGAGGTGCCCGAATTACAGCTGGGCCTGCTGAGTGAAACCGAGTTTTACGGCCGCGCCGTCGGCTACGACTCGCGCCAACCCAAGAAGCTCGCGAGCCGTCGCACCAACGTCGTCGACCCCCTGCAACTCAAGGCGGGCGACTTCGTCGTGCACGCCACGCACGGCATCGGCAAGTTTCTCGAGCTCGTGCAGCGTGAGGTCAGCACGGGTGGGCGCAACGCGGTCAAGAGCCAGCGCGAGTTTCTGCTGATCGAGTACGCGCCGAGCAAGCGCGGCTACCCGGGGGACAAGCTCTACGTGCCCACCGACCAGCTCGACCTGCTGAGTCGTTACGTCGGCGGAGAAGCGCCGACCCTGAGCAAGATGGGCGGCAGCGACTGGGCGGCCGCGAAGGGCAAGGCGCGCCGCGCGGTGCGCGATATCGCCGTCGAGCTCGTGAAGCTCTACTCGGCCCGCATGTCGAGCAGGGGGCACGCGTTCGACGCCGACACCCCGTGGCAACGCGAGCTCGAAGAGGCGTTTCCGTTCGTCGAGACCCCCGACCAGTTGACGACGATCGACGAGGTCAAGCGCGACATGGAGTCGCCGATTCCGATGGACCGCCTGCTCGCGGGCGACGTGGGCTACGGCAAGACCGAGGTCGCCGTGCGCGCCGCATTCAAGGCTGTGCAGGGCGGCAAACAAGTGGCGATGGTCGTGCCGACGACCCTGCTCGTGAAGCAGCACCTGGAAACCTTCGCCGACCGCTACGCCGGGTTCCCGATCCACCTTCGGGCCCTCAGCCGCTTCCAGAGCGACAAAGAGGCGAAAGACACGATCGAGGGCCTCGCGCGGGGCACCGTCGACGTCGTCATCGGCACGCACCGCATCTTGAGTCAGGGCATCCAGTTCAAAGACCTCGGGCTGGTGATCATCGACGAAGAGCAACGGTTCGGCGTCGAGCACAAAGACGCCCTCAAGAAGCTCAAGACCAATGTCGATGTGCTCGCGATGTCGGCCACGCCGATTCCGCGCACGCTCGAAATGGCCGTCACGGGCATCCGCGAAATGTCGACGCTCGCGACGCCGCCCGAAGACCGCCACCCGATCTTGACCTTCGTGGGCCCCTATAGCGACAAGCAGGTGGTGGCCGCGATTCACCGCGAGATGCTGCGCGAGGGCCAGGTGTTCTACGTGCACAACCGCGTCTCGAGCATCCAGCGCGTCGCGAGCCACCTTGCCGAGTTGGTTCCGGATGCGCGCATCGCCGTCGCCCACGGCCAGATGAGCGAGTCGCTGCTCGAACAGGTCATGGTCGACTTCTGGGAGCGAAAATTCGACGTGCTCGTTTCGACGACCATCATCGAAACCGGTCTCGACGTCGCCAACGCCAACACGCTCATCATCGACCGAGCCGACAAGTACGGCCTTAGCCAGCTGCACCAATTGCGAGGTCGTGTCGGTCGTGGTCGCGAGCGGGCCTACGCCTACTTCCTCTACGACGAGCTCAAGCCGCTCACCGAGACGGCGCATGACCGCTTGCAGACGATCGCCGCCAACAGCGACCTCGGCGGGGGTATGCAGATTGCACTCAAAGACCTCGAGATTCGCGGCGCGGGCAACCTGCTCGGCGCGGAACAGGCCGGCCACATCGCGGGGGTTGGCTTCGACCTCTACTTGCGCATGATTGGCGAGGCCGTGAGCGTCTTTCGCGGCGACGCGATCGAAGAGCAGACCGAGTTGCGGCTCGAACTGCCGGTCGACGCGCACATTCCCGACGACTTCATCGCGAGCGAGCGTTTGCGCCTCGAGGCGTACCAAAAGCTCTCGACGGCGACCGCGCCCGCCTCGGACGACGCGGCTCTGGATGCTGTGCTCGACGAACTCGCCGACCGCTACGGTGACCCGCCCGCCTCGGTTCTCACGCTGCTCGCCGTCTCGCGATTGCGCCGCCACGCCCAAAAGCTCGGATTAAGCGACGTCGTCGTCATGGGCACGAATCTGCGGCTCGTGGGCCTCGACCTGCCCGACTCGCGGCAATTGCGCCTCCAGCGCATGTACCCGGGCTCGAAGTGGTTCGGTCAGCAGCGCGTGGCAACGCTGCCCCTACCGAAGGATGCGAGCGACGACGACCTCGTCGCCTGGGTCGGCCAGGTGCTCACAAACCTCTACGCCTCCGAGTCGGCCGCCGCGCCCTCGGCCTGAACCGCCGCGGGCGTCGCCGCTGGGGTCGCTACAGCGAGCGGCTTCGGAAACCGTACGGTGCCCGGCACCTCGTGCACGCGATACACCGCCACGGGAATGACGACGAGAGTGCGCAGGTCGAAGAGCACGTGCACGAGTATCGCGAGCACGATGCTGCCGCTCGCCACGTAGAGCAGCGTGAAGAGCAGCCCGACGACTCCCGTCGCGACGACCCCCACCCAGCCCTGGTAGGCGTGGAGGGCCCCGAACACGAGCGCCGCGAGCAGGAAGGCGCTCACCGGTTCACCCGTGACGATCACGAGCAGGGCGGGGAGTGCGAGTCGGAAGAGCAACTCTTCAACGATGCCCGCATTGACCGAGAGGGCAGCTCCCCACCCGAGCTCGGGTCGGTTGCGCGGCAACAGCGCCGCGATGTCGCCGAGCATGATGACGCCCCCCTCGCGGCGGGCGCTGCGCACCCCGAGCCACGTGAGCAGCACGAGGCCGAGGCCAGCGCCGATCAGCAGACCGATTCCGAGACCGCCGGTGAGGGCATCCCGCAGCCAGGCGATCGGCGGCACGGCCTGCGCCGCGCTCAGCAGCGGCGCAACGACGGGCCACGTCAGCAGGAGCACGAGCACGGACGAGCCGCCGAAGAGCACCGCCGATTCGACGAGCCAGCGCCGCATCATCTCTTGCCGGCGCGCCGTCGAGCGATATCGACGAAAGCGCCCGAGGTCGCGCTGGTCTCTGCGCACGGCCCGCACCGCGAAAAGCGTGAGAAGCCCGACGGCAAGCAGAGCGGCCGCGAGGCGTGGCATCCAGCCGAGTTCCGGGAGCATGGGGTTATGGTCGCAGACGTGACCACGACTGCCGCTGTTGGCTTGCGCTCTGAGCGCGGCCCGATTCTGCTCGCGATCATGGTCACGACAGGGCTGGTGGCCATCGACGCCACGATTCTTGCCACGGCTGTACCGACCCTCGTGGCCGAGCTCGGGTCGTTCGAGCTCTTTCCGTGGCTGTTCTCGATCTACCTGCTCGCGCAAGCCGTCTCGACGCCGCTCTTCGCCAAGTTCAGTGACATGGTCGGCCGCAAGCCCATCATCCTCATCGGCATCGGGCTGTTTCTCATCGGCTCGATTCTGTGCGGCCTCGCGTGGAGCATGCCCGCCCTCATCGCGTTCCGCGCCGTGCAGGGCATCGGAGCTGGCGCGATCGGCCCCATGGCCATCACGATCGCCGGCGACATCTACTCGCTCGAAGAGCGCGCCAAAGTGCAGGGCTACATCGCGAGCGTGTGGGCGGCCTCGGCCGTCATCGGGCCGACGCTCGGGGGCCTGTTCGCCGAGTTCGACGCGTGGCGCTGGATCTTCTTTATCAACATTCCCCTGTGCCTCTTGGCGGGGTGGATGCTCATCCGCTCCCTGCACGAGACCATCGAGCATCGCCCGCACAAGGTCGATGTGCTCGGCGCGCTTTTGCTCACCGCTTCGCTCGGGTTGTTGCTCGTCGGGGTGCTGCAGGGCGGCGTGAGTTGGCCGTGGCTGTCGTGGCAGAGTGCCGTGGCTTTCGGACTCGGCGGGCTCCTGTTGCTCGCTTTCGTGCTCGCCGAGCGCCGCGCGGCCGAGCCGATTCTGCCCGGCTGGGTGTTCTCGCGCCGGTTGTTGCTGACGACGACGCTCGTCTCAGTCGGCGTCGGCGCGATTCTCATCGGGCTCGCCTCGTACGTACCCGTCACGCTCGAAGCGGCACTGGGTGTCTCGCCTCTCGTCGCCGGCCTCGCGCTCGCCGCCCTTACGATCGGCTGGCCCATCTCGGCCGCGCTCTCGGGCCGGCTCTACCTCACGCTCGGCTTCCGCGTGACCGTGCTCATCGGCATGGTGCTCGTGCTCGGAGGCACGGGCCTGCTCGCCGCGTTCTCCACAACACCCTCGGTGGCGGTTGCCGCGATCGCGTGCTTCATCACGGGCCTCGGTCTGGGGCTCGTCGCCACGCCGTCGCTCATCGCCGCGCAAGCGAGCGTTGAGTGGAACGAGCGGGGTGTCGTCACGGGCACCAACCTCTTTGCGCGGGCCGTGGGTCAAGCCGTGGCGGTCGCCATTTTCGGCGCACTCGCCAACACGATTTACCGGGCGGCGGGCGGTGCGGGTGCGCTGGAGGGCACGGTTGATCCGGTAGCGATCATCCCCGCATCGCAAGCGGTGTTCATCGGCGCGCTGCTGTGCGCCGTGCTGACGGCGGTCGTCGCCACAGCAATGCCCGACGACCGACGCTCACGTCGGGCCATGATGGAGTCATGACCGAGCCAGCTGAGCCTGCTGCCGAGCCCGCCGCCGTTCTTCCCGCCGCTCAGCCGCACCCGCAGCTTGATCAGCTCATCGCCGTGCTCGCCTACTTGCGCGCGCCCGGCGGGTGCGCCTGGGACGCCGAGCAGACGCACGAGAGCCTGACCCGCTACCTCGTGGAAGAAGCGCACGAGCTCATCGACGCGATCGAACACGGCACTCCCGACGACGTGCTTGAAGAACTCGGCGATGTGCTCTACCAGGTGCTCTTTCACGCCGACATTGCCGCAGCGCGCACCGAGAACGCGTTCACGATCGAAGATGTCGCGGCACGGTCGACCGCGAAGATGGTGGGCCGTCACCCGCACGTCTTCGGCACCGTTGTCGCCGATACCGCCGACGATGTCGCCGCCAACTGGGAGATCTGGAAGCGGCAAGAGAAGCCCGCGCGCACCTCGGTGCTCGACGGCGTCGCCTCGGGCTTGCCCGCTCTGCAGCGCGCCGACAAGCTGCTGGGCAAGGCCGAAGGGCTCGGCATTTCGGTTCCCGCGCCGGCTGACGGTGTCGCGGGCGATGAGTCTGTGCTCGGTCAGCAACTCCTCGCTCTCGTCGCGCACGCGCGCTCTTCGGGGCTCGACACCGAGCGCGCGATGCGCTCGGCACTGCGGGAGCTGGAGCAGAGCATCCGTGATGCTGAATCGGGGGATTCCTCACCCACGACCCCCGCCAACCTGCTTGACTGAGAAGTATGAGTGCTGCAGCGGTGATCGAAGTCGAGAGCGTTGCCCGATCGTTTGGCGATGTTCATGCTGTGCGTGACGCCAGCTTTGCGGTGCACGCCGGGTCAGTGACGGCCCTCATTGGCCCCAATGGCTCGGGCAAAACCACGCTCTTGCTCATGCTGGCAACGCTGTTGCGGCCTGACGCCGGCAGCATCCGCATTGCCGGTCATGACCCGGTGTCTGATCCGCGTGCCGTGCGCAGCGCCATGGGGTGGATGCCCGACGTCTTGGGCTCGTGGGGCACCATCAGTGTGCGGCGCACGCTGGAGGTCACGGGGCGGCTCTACGAGCGCACCCCCGAGCAGTCGCGCCAGCGGGCGCAGCAACTCATCGAACTCGTGGGGCTCGACGAGCTTGCTGAGCAGCCGACGCGCGTGCTGAGCCGTGGCCAGAAGCAACGCTTGAGCCTGGCGCGCGCGCTCGTGCATGAGCCGAGCGTTCTGCTCCTCGATGAACCGGCCTCGGGCCTCGACCCGGCTGCGCGCGTCGAACTGCGCACTCTTGTGCGTCGCCTCGCGAGTGAGGGCGTCGCGATTCTCGTCTCGAGCCACGTGCTCTCTGAACTCGACGAAATGGCCGATTCCGCCGTCTATCTCGAGCGCGGCGTCACGGCGTCGGACGAACGCATCGAGGCCAGCCGCGCCCAAGCACGCGATTGGCGCATTCGTGCCATCGATGCGGACCAGCTCGCCGCGGCGCTCGAGCGCTTGGGAATCGAGTCCGCGACTCCTGACCATCTCGGCACGGCGGTGCCCGTGGCAGGCGAGGCCGAGGCGGCCCAGTTGCTCGCTCGCCTCGTCGGCGAGGGCGTCGCAATCAGCGCCTTCGGCCCCGCGGTCGGAGACTTCGAGCACACCTTCCTCGATCTATCGCGCACGAACACCGAGGGAGGCGCACGATGAACCGCTACCTCGACGTGCTCGGCACGATCGTTCGCCTCGAGTTGCGGCAGCGCATCCGTTCGGTCGCGTGGCTCGTGCTCGTGAGCGTCGTGTTCGTGCTCGTGGGCATTGTCACGGCCTTGTTGTGGTTCTCGATCACGGCGTTCGGCGGCGATATCGCCGCGAGCGCGGGTGTGTACTCGACGATCATCTTTTTCGTACTGCTGGTCGGCACGCTCGTGACCCCCGCCATCAGCGGCGCCGCCATCAACGGTGACCGCGATGCGGGAACCCTGGCGACCACGCAGGTCACGCTCGCGACCTCGAGCCAGATCGTGCTCGGCAAGTTTTTGGCGGCGTGGACGGTCGCACTGACGTTCCTCGTCGCATCCTTGCCCGCCCTGTTGTTCACGCTCATCGCCGGGGGAGTGCCGGGTGACACCCTGGCCGCCTCGCTCGGTGTGCTTGTTCTCGAGTTGGGCGTTGTGGCTGCTGTGGGTGTCGGCCTCTCGGGGCTCATGACCCGGCCGCTGTTCTCGGTCGTCACGACCTACCTCGTCGTCGCCGCGCTGAGCATCGGCACCCTCATCGCCTTCACGCTGGGAGGGCTTGCCTTCCAGTCGCAGCAGACCCGGACCTATATCGGCATCGACTACTCCGTCGGGGGCGAGTTCGACCCCGTCACCGGACTGCCAGAAGAGATCGTGTGTCTCGAGCCCGAGGTATACAGCTACCCGGTGCCGCGCTTCGACTATGTCTGGGGCATCCTGGCCGCGAACCCCTACATCGTGCTGGCGGATGCTGCGCCGACGACCTTCGACGAAAACGGCATCCCGCAAGACCTTTTCGGGTCGATCGCTCTCGGGGTGCGGTCTGCGCAACTGACTCCCGAGCTTGACTCGATGACAGACGAGTGCGCCGCGGCACTCGCGGGCGACCCGAGCGGTGGGTATGAGTTCGAGACGCCCCAGCAGATCTTCGAGCGAACCGTGCCGAGCTGGTTCGTGGGGCTGCTGATTCACCTCGTGCTGGCGACAGCCGCGCTCGCCGGGGCCATCGCGCGCACGCGCACGCCTGCCGGGGCACTGCCGACGGGCAGCCGCGTCGCTTAGGCCCACGAGCGCCGTCGCGACGGAGTGCACCGCTAGGCGCGTGACAGAATCGAGGTCATGGCCTCACCTGTGACGCCCCCGCGGGGGATGCGCGACATCCTTCCCGCCGAGAAGGCCATGCGCGAGCGCGTGCTCGCCCGCATCCGCTCGGTCTACCGCGCCCACGGGTTCGATGAGATCGAGACCCCCGTCGTCGAAGACGCTGCGCGCCTGTTCTCGGGCCTCGGCGGCGACAACGAGAAGCTCGCCTACGCGGTCATGAGGCGCGGCCTGACGACGGATGACCTTCGCGAAGCCCTGAACCCCCTCGACCTCGCCGACCTCGGTCTGCGGTTCGACCTCACGGTGCCCCTCGCGCGCTTCTACGCGAGCAACCGCGGTCAGCTGCCGAGCGTGTTTCGCGCGATCCAGGTGGCGCCCGTGTGGCGTGCGGAGCGCCCGCAAAAGGGTCGCTATCGCCAATTCGTGCAGTGCGACATCGACATCATCGGCGAGCCGGGCATCGTGGCCGAAGTCGAGCTGATCACCGCCACGGTCGCGGCGCTCGCGGCGCTCGGAGTGCCAGGGTGCAGCATCCGTCTCAATGATCGTCGACTGCTGACCGAGTGGCTGCAGGCGCACGGGGCCGCGGAGTCGCTGCGGCCCGCTGCCCTCATCACGCTTGACAAGCTCGACAAGATTGGGCTCGACGCCGTTGTGACTGAGCTCGAGTCCCTCGGTGTTGCCAACCCCGCCGCGATGCTTGCGTGGGTTGACCTCGACGCGGGCATTGACGAGTCGTGGGCCATGCTCGAGGGTTCGGCGTTCGCGGCCAGCGAGGCAGCACGCGACCTGCTGGCTATCCGTGCGGCCGTGCCCGGCGTGGCGCTGCAGTTCGACCCGCTGCTCGTGCGCGGCATGGGCTACTACACGGGCCCGATCTTCGAGGTCGCGCACCCCGAGCTGGGCTACTCCCTCGGCGGTGGCGGCAGGTACGACGGCATGATTGGCCGATTTCTCGGCACCGACGTTGCGGCCACGGGGTTCTCGCTCGGCTTCGAGCGGCTCATCGACCTGGTTGACCTTGGCGCTGACGATGGCGCGGGCGCCTCAGCCCTGCTCTACGACGCGGATGCTGACCTGGGCCTCATCATGGCGCTCCAGTCGCAGCTCGTGAGCGAGGGAGCTCGCGTGCGCATCATGAAGCGCCCCAAGAACATGAAGGCGGCGCTCGAGCAGTTGGCCGGCGAGGGCTTCACGCGCTTCGCCGCCGTCGCTGCCGATACTTCCGAGGACGCCACGACACTTGACTGGCGTAGGCTCGACCCCGCTTCCTAATCACCCCCTGAAGCCGACAGACCACCACCGAAGGAGACACTCCCATGGCTGCAATCGAGGCCGTTGGCGCCCGCGAAATTCTTGACTCGCGCGGCAACCCGACCGTCGAGGTGGAGGTGCTGCTCGACGACGGAACCGTCTCGCGCGCCGCTGTTCCCTCGGGCGCATCGACCGGAGCCTTCGAGGCCTACGAACTGCGCGACGACGACAAGAAGCGCTACCTCGGCAAGGGTGTGCTCAAGGCCGTCGACGCGGTGCTCGACGTGCTCGGCCCGGCGATCGAAGACATGGACGCGAGCGACCAGCGCCTCATCGACGCCGAACTCAAGGCCGCCGATGGCACCGACAACAAGTCGAAACTTGGCGCCAACGCCATTCTCGGCGTGTCGCTCGCCGTCGCGAAGGCCGCGGCCGACTCGGCCGACCTCCCGCTCTTCCGCTACCTCGGCGGCCCGAACGCCCACGTGCTTCCGGTGCCCATGATGAACGTCATCAACGGTGGCGCTCACGCCGACACGGGCGTCGACATTCAAGAGTTCATGATCCTTCCGATCGGCGCCGAGTCGTACAGCGAGGGCCTTCGCTGGGGCGTCGAGACCTACCACGCCCTCAAGGGCGAGCTCAAGGCCGGCGGCTTCGCCACGGGCCTCGGCGACGAGGGCGGCTTCGCCCCCGACCTCGCGAGCTCGAAGGCCGCGCTCGACTTCCTCATGGCCGCGATCGAGAAGGTCGGCTTCACCCCCGGCAAAGACATCGCGCTCGGCCTCGACGTCGCGGCGACCGAGTTCTTCTCGAACGGCGTGTACCGATTCGAAGGGGCCGACCACACGGCCGAGTCGATGGCCGCGTTCTACGCCGACATCGTCGCGACGTACCCGCTTGTCACGATCGAAGACCCGCTTGACGAAGACGACTGGGAGGGCTGGGCCGCGCTCACCGCGCAGCTGGGCTCGAAAGTGCAACTCGTGGGCGACGACCTCTTCGTGACCAACCCCGAGCGACTGGCCAAGGGCATCAGCCTCGGCACGGCCAACTCCTTGCTCGTGAAGGTCAACCAGATCGGCACGCTGACCGAGACGCTCGACGCCGTGTCGCTCGCCCAGCGCAGCGGCTACACCGCGATTCTGTCGCACCGCTCGGGTGAGACCGAAGACACGACGATCGCCGACCTCGCCGTCGCGACCAACTGTGGCCAGATCAAGACGGGCGCGCCCGCCCGCAGCGAGCGCGTCGCGAAGTACAACCAGTTGCTGCGCATCGAAGAAGAGCTGGGCGACGCCGCGGTCTACGCATCGCGGGGCGCGTTCCCCCGCTTCAGCGCGTAGCCGCACCTGATTCATCCGCACCCGCCGACCCTCTCGAGGGCTCGGCGGGTGCGGCCGTTAAGCTGAACCCATGGCCCGTCAACCGCGCACCGTGCCCGTGGCACTGCCGGCCGACGCGCCCGCTTCGACTCCGTGGTTTCGCAACCTGCAGATTTCGGGCTTTACAGTCACGGTGCTCTTGCTCATCGTGGGTGCCCTCATCGTGCTCGCCCCCTCGCTGCGCATTCTTGTCGAGCAGCAGCAAGAGATCGCGGCGCTCGAGCAGAGCGTTGCGGAGCAACAGGCCGTCGTCGACGGACTGCAGACCGACATCGACCGCTGGCAAGACCCGGCCTACATCGAGGCGCAAGCGCGCGATCGTTTGCTCTACGTCTACCCCGGCGACATCACCTACCTCGTCGTTGATGACGGGCTGACTTTCGAGGGCGATGACGGCGCGGGCGTGAGTGATGAGATTCAAACGACGCGCATCGACTGGACCCGCGCGCTGCTCTCGTCGATCGTCACCGCGGGGCTCACCGATCTGCCCGCCGACCAACTGGTGTCGCCCGAGTTCGGAGGCGCCGAATGAGCCGCCCCCCCTTTGCCCCGTTTACCGAGCGCGACGTCGAGATCGTGAGCGCCCAGCTGGGCCGTGAGGCCCGCGACGTCATCGGCATCGCAGCGCGGTGCGTGTGCGGTGCGCCGACCGTCGTCGCCACGAAACCCCGGCTCTCGAATGGCACGCCCTTCCCAACGCTCTACTACTTGACGCACCCCGCCGCGACGGTGGCGGCATCTCACCTCGAGGCAAACGGCCGCATGGCCGAGCTGGCCACTGAGCTTGACGCCGACCCCGTTATCGCCGACCACTACCGTGCCGCTCACGAGGCGTACCTTGCCGACCGCGCGAGCATCCTCGTGGTCGATGAGATCGAGGGCTATTCGGCAGGCGGCATGCCCACGCGTGTCAAGTGCCTGCACGCGCTCCTGGGGCACAGCCTGGCCGCCGGCCCTGGGCTGAACCCGATCGGCGACCGTGTGCTCGCCGAATGCGGCTGGAGCCCCGAGGTGTGCGCGTGCGCGCCCGACCAGCGCGGCGCCTAGCCCGAACGCTCGCCCCCGCGCTCGTCGCGGTGGCTCTCGCTACGTTGTGCCTCGTTCCGGCTGCCGCCCCTGTGCATGCTCCGGCTGCAGCCGCCGACTCCGTGCGCGATCGGCAGTACTGGCTTGACGACTACGGCATTCGTGAGGCGTGGCAGGTCACCCGCGGCGAGGGCGTCGTCATCGCCATTCTCGATTCGGGGGTGGATGCTGGCCATCCCGATCTCGCGGGCGCCGTCATCGGCGGCACCGACGTGTCGGGCCGCGGCAACGCTACCGGCACGCAACCGCTCGGGCCGCAGGGCATCACGCACGCGACGATGGTGGCCTCTCTCGCCGCCGGGCGCGGCAGCGGGCCGACGTCTGGGGTGATCGGGGCTGCGCCCGCTGCGTCGATTCTGAGCATCTCGCTTGCCTTCGGTGCCGGCGAGCGCAACGGTGACGATCAGGTCGCCGAAGGCATCATCTGGGCGGTCGATCACGGGGCCGACATCATTTCCCTCTCGCTCACGCGCAACCTGGTGGCGTGGCCGGAGTCGTGGGACGACGCGTTTCTGCACGCTGAGCAGAACGACGTCGTGGTGATTGCGGCGGCGGGCAACCGCGGTAGCGGCACCGAGCAGGTGTCGGCGCCCGCCACCATCCCGGGGGTGCTCACAGTGGGTGGCGTCACGCGCGCGGGTCGCGCGAGCGACAACGCCTCGTCGCAGGGAATCACGATCGGGGTCATGGCGCCGAGCGAAAACCTCGTGGGCGCGGTGCCGGGCGGCGGCCACTCCTCGTGGCAGGGAACGAGCGGGGCGACGCCCATCGTGGCCGGCATCGCCGCGCTCGTGCGCGCTGCGCATCCCGAACTTGATGCGGCGGGCGTGATCAATCGCATCATCAGCACCGCCCGGCCCGCTACCGCGACGGTGCCTGACCCCAACTACGGCTTCGGGCTCATTGACGCCGCAGCAGCAGTCAGTGCCGACGTCGCGGCGGTCGACGAAAACCCCCTCGGCTCGATCGCCGAGTGGATCACCCTGCACCGCCGCGCTGATGCTCCCGACGTGGTCTCGACATTGCCCGCGGCACGCCCAGCACTCGGGCGGGAGCCCGCCTCGACGGTCGTGGGGATGCTGGGCTCGAGCCTTGCCGCACTCGGCCCGGTCATCCCGGCCCTCGTGATCATCGGCGCGACGCTCGGGGCGCTCGCCACTCTGGCGGCCGGGGGAGTGCTGCGGTTCGTCACGCGCACGCGTTCGGAGTAGATTATGCGCGACCCCTCTACCACCTAGGAGTGCTTTTCCCGTGCCCAGAATCCTCATCGTCGGTGGCGGTTACGCCGGCTTCTACACCGCTCTGAAGCTCGAAAAGCACCTTCGGCGCGGCGAGGCCGAGGTCGTCATGGTCGACCCGTTGCCCTACATGACCTACCAGCCCTTCCTGCCCGAGGTCGCCGCTGGCTCGATCGAGCCGCGGCACTCGGTCGTCTCGCACCGTCGTCACCTGAAGCGCACGACCGTCGTCACCGCCAAGGTCACCGGCGTCAACCACGCCGCGAAGACCGCGACCATCACCCCCGAGGTGGGCGAGCCCTACGAGCTCGACTACGACCACATCGTCATGACCGCCGGCTCGGTGTCGCGCACGTTCCCGATTCCGGGTGTCGCTGACGTCGCCATTGGCATGAAGTCGATCGAAGAGGCTGTTGCCGTGCGCGACCGCCTCATCGACAACTTCTACCGCGCAGCGCTGCTGCCCGCGGGCCCCGAGCGTGATCGCCTGCTCACGGTCGTCGTCGTCGGTGGTGGCTTCGCCGGCATCGAGACCTTTGCCGAGCTGCGCAGTCTCGCGAGCGCCCTGCTCAAGGAGTACCCGGGCCTCTCGATCGACGACACTCGCTTTCACCTCATCGAGGCCATGGGTCGCATCATGCCCGAGGTCTCGCTCAAGACGAGCCACTGGGTGCTCAAGAACCTCGCTCAGCGCGCCGCAACGGTGCACCTCGACACGCAACTGACGAGCGCCGTCGGCGGCGTCATCGAGCTGTCGACGGGCGAGAGCTTCGAGAGCGACCTCATCATCTGGACGGCTGGCGTCATGGCCAACCCCGTCGTGCGCGGCACCGACCTTCCCGTTGAAGAGCGGGGCCGTCTGCGCGCTCAGGCCGAGTTGCGCATCGTCGACGAGAACGGCGCCGTCGTCGAAGGTGCCTGGGCAGCGGGCGACGTTGCCGCGGTGCCCGACCTCACGGGTGGCGGCGTGGGCGGCTTCTGCGTGCCCAACGCGCAGCACGCCGTGCGTCAGGGCAAGGTGCTCGCCAAGAACCTCGCGGCAGCCCTTCGCGGCGAAGAGCCGCAGAAGTACGTGCACAAGAACCTCGGCGCGGTCGCGGGTCTCGGTGTGGGCTACGGAGTCTTCCAGTCGGGCAACATCGCCTTTAAGGGTCTCATCGCCTGGTTCATGCACCGCGGCTACCACGGCCTCGCGATTCCCATGTGGGAGCGCAAGCTGCGCGTCGTTGGCGGCTGGGTCGGCCACTTCTTCCTCGGCCGCGACAACGTCAGCCTCTCGGCTCGCGAAAAGCCCCAGGCCTACTTCCAAGAGTTCGCCTCGCGCCCCAAGGCGTAGCCAGCAGCGTCGACACCCCGGTTGCCTCGAGCGGCCGGGGTGTCGCTGTGTGTGGCGGCAGGCTCGGTTCGGGATGCTCGCCGCAACCCGCGACCGCGGCACAGCATCCCGCAGCCGTCGTAGGCTGGCCGCAACGCCCCGGTAGCCCAATGGCAGAGGCAGGCGACTTAAAATCGCCACAGTGTGGGTTCGACCCCCACCCGGGGTACCACGTTCGCGCGCGCCGCGGTGCGGCGCGGGGTTCGACCCCCACCCGGGGTACCACGTTCGCGCGCGCCGCTCGCTCGGCGCTGGTCAATCTCTCAGCAGTCCCTCTGTCGGCGCGTGCGGGGCGGCTCTATGCTGTCGAGCATGGAAATCTTGGTCATCATTGGCGTTCTCGTTCTGCTCGTGGTCATTGCGGGTATCTACCTGTGGTCCACGTACAACTCGCTCGT
>JAYUKK010000105.1:0-4105 GCA_043764515.1 Microbacterium sp. | reverse complement strand
TGTTGCGCGACTCGAGCGGGGCAGCACAACGCCTGACCAACGTGCTGACGGCATCGCGCTACGTCGGCGCGTTGTTCGAGCGCATCCCTGAGGGTGCGGCGTGGCTCGAGAACGAGGACGAGCTGCGGCCTCGATCGCTCGCGGCGCTGCTCGACGAATCACGGGCCACGGTCGACCGCTACGAAGGCGATATCGAGGCGGCGGCGAACGCCTTGCGCACCGCGCGCCGACGCGAAGTGCTGCGCTTGGCCCTCGCGGGCATCCTTGACGTCATCACAGTCGACGAGCTTGGTCAGGCGCTCAGCGATGTGACGTCGGTGCTCCTTACGGGGGTGCTTTCGCTTGTTCATCGATACGGCGACGGCATCGAGTTCACTATTGTCGCGATGGGTCGCTATGGCGGGGCCGAACTGGGCTTCGGCTCCGACGCCGACGTCATGTACGTCTATCGCGAGGCTGGCGCGGGCGAGCACGCCCAACCGCGCGCCGAGCACATCGTGCACGAGCTCAAGCGCCTCACCGAAGACCTGCGGTTGCCGCTCGACCTCGACATTGACCTGCGGCCCGAAGGCCGCAACGGCGCCATCGTGCGCTCGCTTGACTCATATCGCGCGTACTACGAGCGCTGGTCACTCACCTGGGAGGCGCAGGCGCTGTTGCGCGCTCGCACGGTGGCCGGTGATGAGCCGCTCATGACCGACTTCACGGCCCTGGCCGACACCGTGCGCTACCCGGCGGCATTGCCCGAGGCCGATGCGCGCGAGGTGCGGCGCATCAAAGCCCGTGTCGAGGCCGAACGCTTGCCGCAAGCTGCAGACCCCGCTCGGCATTTGAAGCTCGGCCGCGGGTCGCTCAGCGACGTGGAGTGGTTCGTGCAACTGTTGCAACTGCAGCACGCCGCCATGGTGCCCGCCCTGGCGACGACGTCGACCCTCGACGCCCTGACCGCGGCGGTGGATGCTGAGCTCGTGCTCCCCGCCGACGCCGAGCGTTTGCGTGCCGCATGGCTGATCGCCTCTCGTGCCCGCTCAGCGCTGACGTTGTGGAGCGCGAAGACCGCCGACGTTCTCCCCGTCGACCGGCCGCAGTTGGAGGGTGTCGCGCGCATCATGGGCTACCCCGCCGGGGGCGCGTCGCGGCTCGAGGAGGACTACTTGCGCACCACGCGCCTCGCCCGCACCGTCTTCGAGCGCGGGTTTTACGGCACACCGTAGTGGCGCACAGCATCCGTCAGTCGTACAAAAGCGCACACACGACAACGCGGGCCCCGCTCCCGAAGGAGCGAGGCCCGCGCTGGTGTGGTGGCTATCTCGATTGAGGCTGAGGCCTAGACCGAGAAGTAGAGCTCGTACTCGAACGGGTGCGGGCGCTGCGCGGTCGGGAGGATCTCCATGGTGCGCTTGTACTCGATCCAGGTCTCGATGAGGTCCTTGGTGAAGACCCCACCGGCGAGCAGGAACTCGTGGTCGTTCTCGAGAGCGACGAGCGCCTCCTCGAGCGATCCGGGAACCTGCGGGATGTTCTTGGCCTCCTCGGGGGGAAGCTCGTAGAGGTCCTTGTCGACGGGCTCGTGCGGCTCGATCTTGTTGATGATGCCGTCGATGCCGGCCATGAGCTGCACCGCAAACGTGAGATACGGGTTGCCCGAGGCGTCCGGCGCGCGGAACTCGATGCGCTTGGCCTTGGGGTTCGTACCCGTGATCGGAATGCGGATGGCAGCCGAGCGGTTACCGGCCGAGTAGACCAGGTTGACCGGAGCCTCGAAGCCCTTGACGAGTCGACGGTACGAGTTCAGTGAGGGGTTCGTGAACGCGAGAACCGCGGGAGCGTGCTTGAGCAGGCCGCCGATGTACCAGCGAGCGATGTCGCTCAGCCCGCCGTAGCCGGCCTCGTCATAAAACAGGGGCTTGCCGTCGCTCCAGAGCGACTGGTGCACGTGCATGCCCGAGCCGTTGTCGCCGAAGAGGGGCTTGGGCATGAAGGTCGCAACCTTGCCCCACTCGAGAGCGGTGTTCTTAACGACGTATTTGAACTTCAAGATGTCGTCGGCGGCCGAGACCATCGTGTCGAACTTGTAGTTGATCTCGCCCTGGCCGGCGGTGCCGACCTCGTGGTGGCTGCGCTCGACCTCGAGGCCGACCTCCATAAGCTTCACGACGATGTCGTCGCGCATGTCGGCATGTTGGTCGACCGGGCTCACGGGGAAGTAGCCGCCCTTGAAGGGAGTCTTGTTGGCGAGGTTGCCGCCCTCTTCAACGCGACCGGTGTTCCACGCGGCCTCGCCTGAGTCGACGGAGTAGAACGAGGTGTTCTGCTTCACCTCGTAGCGCACGTCGTCGAAGATGTAGAACTCGGCCTCAGGGGCGAAGAACGCGGTGTCGGCAATGCCGGTCGACGCGAGGAACTTCTCCGCCTTCTTGGCCACCTGGCGCGGGTCTCGGGCGTAGATCTCGCCGTTGCGCGGGTTGTAGATGTCGAAAACCATGATGAGCGTGCGCTCGGTGCGGAAGGGGTCGACGTACGCGGTCGACACGTCCGGGATCAGCTGCAGGTCGGACTCGTGGATCGACTGGAAGCCTCGGATCGAGGAGCCATCGAACAGCTGGCCAACCGTGAAGAAGTCTTCATCGACGGTCGAGGCGGGGATGTTGAAGTGCTGCTGGACACCGGGCAGGTCGGTGAAGCGAATGTCGAGGAACTTGACATCCGTGTCCTTGATGAACTTCAGCACCTCGGAAGAATCACTGAACATGTGACAGATCTCCTGAGCTTGGTACCGGACGACTGCAGTCGCAGCCTTGCCTTGAGACTAGGCGCAGGGCATTTCCCGTCAGTGTCCCCTTTGTTTCGGGGATGTTACGGCGCTGGCTACCAGCGCAACACGCTGTCGACGGATGCTCAGCCGACCGCTTGCGCGAAACCACTCGTCGTGTCGGCCAACCCGCGCATCGACTCGGGAATCTCGCGCCCCTTGGCGACCATCGACTGCGCCCACAAGCGGCCCGCGCGGTAGCTCGAGCGCACGAGCGAGCCGGCGAGCACGCCGAGGAATCCGATTTCTTCGGCCTCCACCTTGAGCTCCACGAACTCTTCCGGCTTGACCCAGCGGTCGATCGGGTGGTGGCGCGAGCTGGGGCGCAGGTACTGGGTGATCGTGATGATGTCGGTGCCGGCATCGTGCAGATCGCGGAGCGCTTGCGAGACTTCTTCGCGGGTTTCGCCCATTCCGAGGATGAGGTTCGACTTCGTGATGAGCCCGTAGTCGCGGGCCTGGGTGATCACGTCGAGCGAGCGGTCGTAGCGGAACGCCGGGCGGATGCGCTTGAAGATGCGCGGCACCGTCTCGACGTTGTGCGCAAACACTTCGGGGCGCGAATCAAAAACGACGCGCAGCAACTCGGGGTTACCCGAGAAGTCGGTCGCGAGCAATTCGACGCCCGTGCCGGGGTTCAGCTCGTGAATCATGCGCACCGTTTCGGCGTGCAACCAGGCGCCTTCGTCAGGGAGGTCATCGCGGGCGACACCGGTCACGGTCGCGTAGCGCAGGTTCATCTGTACGACCGATTCGGCCACGCGGCGGGGCTCATCCCGGTCGTAGTCCGCGGGCTTACCCGTGTCGATCTGGCAGAAGTCGCAGCGGCGCGTGCATTGGCTGCCGCCGATGAGGAAGGTGGCCTCACGGTCTTCCCAGCACTCGTAAATGTTGGGGCATCCGGCCTCTTGGCACACCGTGTGCAATTGCTTTTCGCCGACGAGTGAGCGCAGCGCGGTGTACTCCGGGCCCATCTTGGCGCGGGTCTTGATCCACTCGGGCTTCTTCTCGATCGGCGTCTGCGCGTTGCGCACCTCGAGGCGCAGAAGTTTGCGCCCCTCGGTCGGGTGGGTCGCGGAGGCCGACGGGGCCGGGGGAGTCGCGGTCATGCGGATGCTCCTAGTGAGGCGGTGGTTGCCGATGCGGAAGCACCGACGAGGTCGTGCACGAGCGGGCCGAAGTGGCGCTCGATGAGGGGGATGACCTCCGCGGGTGTCACGGTGCGGCCGAGTTCTTGACTGACGGACGTAACGCCCGCATCGGCGAGGCCACACGCCACGATGGCGCGGTAGG
>JAYUKK010000104.1:0-4119 GCA_043764515.1 Microbacterium sp. | reverse complement strand
GATTGGCCGCGACGCCGCCAATACCGTTGCGCTGAGTGACCCGCTGGTCTCAAAGCACCACTGCCGCATCGCCGTCACGGAGACGATCGAGATTATCGACTCGGGGTCGGCGAACGGCACTCTTGTCGACGGCCAGGCTGCCGATCGAGTGGTCGTGTCCCCAGACGACCTCGTCACGATCGGCGACACGGTGCTCACCGTCGAGCGCTTGAGCGGAGCGCCTGTGGCAGACGCTGTGCAGGGGCCCGTGGCCTTCATTCGCTCACCGCGCCTCGACCCGGTCTACGTCGGCGTGAAGATCAAGGCCCCCGAGCCGCCTGAGCAACCAGAAAAGCAACGCCTGCCCTGGTTGGCGCTTCTCGCACCGTTGCTCATGGGCGCGGTCATTTTCGCCGTGAACCCCGGCAACCCGCTCTCCGTGATCTTCGTGGCGCTCTCGCCATTGCTCATGGTGGCGTCGTACGTTGACAACCGTTTGCAGAACAAGCGCCAATGGAAGCGCGCCGTTGAGCAGTTCGACGCCTCAGTCGACGCGGTTGCTGACGACATCCGCGGGCTACACGACGCCGAACGCGCCGGCCGCCGGTCTGAGACACCCACCGTGACCGAGGTGCTCGCGGCGGCGCGCACGCGCTCGTCGCTGCTCTGGACCCGTCGACCCGAGCACGAGAGTTATCTTGCTGTGCGCCTCGGCTCTGGCACATTGCCTTCTCGTCACGAACTCGAGATGCCTGGTCAGCGCAAGGGGCCGCCCGAGCTGTGGCGCAAGGTCGAAGAGCTGCAACGCTCGCTCGTGCTCGTCGACGACGTTCCTGCCGTTGAGAACTTGCGAATCAGCGGATCGATCGGGGTTGCTGGCGGAGGAGACGCCGGTCGCTCGGTCGCGCGTGGCCTTCTCGTGCACGCTCTGGCGCTCCACTCGCCAGCGGAACTGGTCGTCGTCGCGCTCGCCCCGACGACGCGGGCGGCTGATTGGGACTGGCTCAAGTGGACTCCTCACGTCGGGTCGGTGCACAGCCCGCTCGGAGCGTCACCGCTCGCCACCGCTGGCCCCTCGGCCAGTGCTCTTGTTGGCGAGCTCGAGGGCCTCATTGTCGATCGCTCTGAGCAGGATGCCCGCGACGACGTGCCGCCGCTTCCGAGCATCCTCGTTCTCGTCGATGACGACGCGCCCGTCGACCGCGCTCGCCTGGTCGACCTCGCCGAGCGCGGCCCGGCCGTCGGCGTGCACTTGCTCTGGGTGGCCGATCGCATCGAGCGCGTGCCCGCCGCATGTCGCACGTTCATCGATCTCGGCGCGGGCGCCGGCATCGCTGGTTACGTGCACACCGGGCTCGGCGTCACCCCGGTGAGCTGCGAGCCGCTCACCGCGGGGGAGGCTCAGGCTTTCGCCCGATCGATCGCTGCGCTCAACGATGCCGGTGCGCGTGTCGATGACGCGAGTGACCTACCTCGATCGGTGTCACTCCTCACTCTGCTCGGCACCGAACTCGCCGCCGAATCGACGTCGGTGATCGAGAGGTGGAGCGAGACCAATTCGATCCTCACGGGGCCGTATGCGTCGAGCTCCGTCGGCAAGCAGAAGTCGAACCTGCGCGCCGTGTTTGGGCAGTCGGCCACCGAGCCTTTCGCCCTCGACCTTCGCACCGACGGGCCGCACGCTCTCGTCGGCGGCACGACGGGATCCGGCAAGAGCGAGTTCCTTCAAGCCTGGGTGCTCGGACTCGCCGCAGCGCACTCGCCGCAGCGAGTCTCTTTCCTGTTTGTGGACTACAAAGGTGGTGCCGCGTTCGCCGACTGTGTCAACTTGCCACATACGGTTGGACTCGTCACCGACCTCAGCCAGCACTTGGTGCGCCGCGCCCTCACTTCGCTGCGGGCAGAGTTGCACTACAGAGAGCATCTCTTCAACCGCAAGAAGGTGAAAGATCTCGTCGAACTCGAGCGCAGCGGCGACCCCGAGGTGCCGCCAAGCCTTCTGATCATCGTCGACGAGTTCGCTGCGCTTGCGACTGAGGTGCCCGAGTTCGTCGACGGCGTCGTCGATGTCGCTCAGCGCGGGCGCTCGCTCGGTCTGCACCTGATCCTTGCCACCCAGCGGCCGGCCGGTGTCATCAAAGACAACTTGCGGGCTAACACCAACCTGCGCGTCGCATTGCGCATGGCCGACGAGTCGGACAGCACCGACGTGCTTGGCACGCCACTCGCTGCCACCTTCGATCCGTCCCTTCCCGGTCGCGCTGCCGCAAAAACCGGCCCGGGTCGGTTGCGGGTCTTCCAGTCGGGCTACGCCGGCGGATGGACGAGTGCGGTGGAGGAGCCGACGCGCGTGTCGATCGAGACTCTCGCGTTCGGAGCATCCACCCCCTGGGAACCCCGTCCTGACCCTGAAGCCGACGATCGCATGAGGGCTGTCAGTGAGGGCCCCAGCGACATTAAGCGCATCGTCGCGACTGTACGCCAGGCCGCGGAGACGGCTCAAATTCCTGAGCCCCGCAAACCCTGGCTACCTGAACTCGCAACGATCTACGACCTCTCGAAGCTGCCCAACCGGCGCACCGACACCGAGCTCGTCCTTGGCGTTGTCGACGACGCGGCCTCGCAATCGCAGCCCATCATCAGCTACCTGCCCGACCGCGACGGCAACATGGCCATCATCGGTACCGGCGGATCCGGCAAGAGCACGGCATTGCGAACGATCGCTGTCTCCGCCGCGATCACCGCCCGCGGCGGTCCTGTGCAGGTTTATGGCCTCGACTTCGCGGCCGGTGGCTTGCAGATGCTCGAGTCGCTGCCGCATGTCGGCGCCGTGATTTCCGGTGACGACGATGAGCGCGTGGGGCGTCTGTTGCGGTGGCTGCGCGACGTCGTCGACGATCGCGCCGCTCGGTTCGCTGCGGCCCGTGCCGGCGGCATCGTTGACTACCGGGCTTCACAAGGTCGACCCGACGAAGCGCGCACCATCCTGCTGCTTGATGGCATGTCGGCGTTCCGCGAAGCCTACGAGGCGAATGTGGCGTCGCCGTGGTTCTCGGTCTTCTCGCAGATCGCGACCGATGGCCGACAGGTCGGCGTGCACGTCGTCGTCACCGGCGACCGCGCTGGTGCCATTCCGATGTCGCTCTCGTCGAGCATCCAGCGCCGGCTCGTTCTGCGACTCGCCAATGCCGACGACTACGCGATGCTCTCGGTGCCGAACGATGTTCTCGACGCATCGTCGCCTCCCGGTCGCGGCATTCTCGACGGGCTCGAAGTGCAGGTCGGGGTTCTCGGCGGCGACGGCAACGTCGCGGTGCAGGCGCGCGAACTCGAGTCGCTCGCGGCCGCCATGCGCAAGGCGGGCATCGTGGATGCTCCGCCGGTGCAGCGCCTCACCGACCGCGTGGGCCTCTCCGGCCTCGATGGGGTTATTGATGACCGCGTCGTGATCGGCATCGCTGACGACGATCTGCGGCCCGTGGCCGTCGAGCCGCGGGGGGCCTTCATCATCGCCGGGCCTCCCGGCAGCGGCCGCACAACCGCGCTCGACACCCTTGCGGCGTCGGTCGCCGCGAAGGGCGGGCGTCGCACGTTGCTACTCAGCGCTCGCCGGTCGCCACTCGCTCGGCGCGGGCACTGGGCGACCGCCGCAGACACGCCTGAAGCCCTCGAGAAGGCCGTGCGCGAGCTGCTCGCTGAGGTCGACAAGGGTGCGATCCCGCCCACGGCGCTCTTCATCGAGAACCTCGCCGACTTCTCGGGCAACCCGGTTGAGTACGACCTCGAGCGCGTCATCAAGGCGCATATCAAGGCCGAATCGCTCGTGGTCGGAGAGGCCGAGACGTCGACGTGGTCGCAGGCCTACACGCTCGGTCAGCCCCTCCGTGCTGGCCGCCGCGGTCTGCTTGTCCAGCCCGACGACAGCGACGGCGACACTCTGCTCAACACGTCACTCGGGCGAATTCGCCGCGGTACCCTGCCGCCCGGTCGGGGCTTCCTCATCGAGCGCGGCCGCGCACGAAAGCTGCAGGTCGCGATCGCTGATGAGGGCGGCTCGTGATGGGCAGACCTACCCATTCCCCCGCGTGACCACTCTGCCTACTGTGGGGATTGTTCACCACCGTTCCACAACCACCAGCA
>JAYUKK010000103.1:0-14826 GCA_043764515.1 Microbacterium sp. | reverse complement strand
TGAAGCGCGGTGGCCTCACGGACGTCGAGCTCATTGTGTACCCGGGCGCTCGCCACGAGGTGTTCAACGAGACGAACCAGGCCGAGGTGCGCGCTGACCTCATTGCGTGGATCACCAACCGGCTCTTCGCGTAACGCCTGACCTGGTGGCCATGATCGACCCCTTCGTCGACGCCGCCGCACTCGACCGTCTCCTCGACGGCGACGCGGAGCGTGTCGTTGTCGTCGACAGCCGCTGGTATCTCGATGGTCGGTCGGGCGCTGACGCTCATGCGGCCGGGCACATTCCGGGCGCGGTGTTCGTTGACCTCGACCGGTGGCTCGCGGCACCTCCCTCGGCTGCTGCTGGTCGGCACCCGCTGCCTCAACCCGAAGTGTTTGCCGCCGGCATGAGCGCGGCGGGCATTGGCGACGACTCGCTCGTGGTCGCGTACGACGACGCCGGGGGAGTGATTGCGGCGCGCATCGTGTGGATGCTCCGAGCCCTCGGGGTTGAGGCCGCCGTGCTCGATGGCGGCATCGACGCCTGGCAGCGCGCGCACCCGGGACAGGCGCTCGAGCGTGGCGCGGGCGACGTGAGCCCCGCATCCTTCACCGCGCGGTTGTGGCCGGATGCCGCGCTCGCCTCGATCGACGAGACCCAGCAGCGCGCGGCCGACGGCAGCGCCCTCGTGCTCGATGCTCGCACGATCGACCGGTACCGCGGCGAGACCGAGCCGGTGGATGCGCGCGCGGGTCATATCCCGGGCGCCGCGAGTTTCTCGTGCCGCGACAACGTGGCCGCCGACGGCACGCTGCTGAGCGTTGACACGCTCCGCGACCGCTTGACGGCACTCGGAGCCGCCGACCGCCCGGTGATCAGCTACTGCGGGTCGGGAGTCACCGCGTGCCACACCCTGCTCGCCCTCGAGCACGCCGGCTTCGCCCCCGGCCGCCTGTACCCCGGATCCTGGTCGCAGTACGCGGCCAACCCCGCGAGGCCCGTAGCCACAGCCGAATAGGCTGGGGCTATGCCCGGTGACGCACAGCACGGTGACACGAAACACGCTGAGACGAAGCACGGCGAATACAAGGTGCCCGGTGGCAAGCTCGTGGTCGTCGATCTCGAGGTGGCTGACGGCCGCATCAGCGCTTTCCGTCTGGCCGGTGACTTCTTCGTTGAACCCGACGAGGCAATTGCCGCCATCGAGGCCGCCGTGCTCGGGCAGTCCGCCGACATCGACGCCTCGGCGTTGACGATCGCGGTGCGGGATGCCCTCCCGGCCGGTGCCGTACTGCTGGGCTTCAGCCCCGAAGCCGTGGCCACGACCGTGCGTCGCGCGCTCTCGAGCGCCACAACCTTCGCCGACTATGAGTGGCAGTTGCTTCGCGGGCCCGCGCTGGCGCCCCTGCAGCAGATGGCGATGGACCAAGTGCTCGCGGAAGAGGTGGGCGAGGGTCGCCGCGGCCCCACCCTCCGCATCTGGGAGTGGAAGAGCCCCGCGGTCGTCATCGGCTCGTTCCAGAGCGTGCGCAACGAGGTCGACCTCGAGAACGCCGAGCGCTACGGGTTCGAGGTTGTGCGGCGCATCTCGGGCGGCGGCGCGATGTTCATCGAACCCGCCTCGGCCATCACCTATTCGCTTTACACACCCGCGGCGCTTGTGCAGGGCATGAGCTTTGCCGACTCGTACGCGTTTCTTGACGAGTGGGTCATCACGGCCCTCAAGGGGCTGGGCATCGAGGCCACCTACCAACCCCTCAACGACATCACGAGCCCGAGCGGCAAGATTGGTGGCGCCGCCCAGAAGCGCCTCGGTTCGGGCGCGGTGCTGCATCACGTGACGATGGCCTACGACATGGATGGCGATCGCATGGTCGAGGTGTTACGCATCGGCCGGGAGAAACTCAGCGACAAGGGCATCAAGAGTGCCAATAAGCGCGTCGACCCGCTCAAGTCACAGACGGGCCTCACGCGCGACGAGATTATCGACCGACTCGTGGCGACGTTCCGCGCGCAGAACGGGCTCACCGAGAGCGCCATCACTGAGGCCGAACTCGAGCGGGCGAATCTCCTCGTGGCCGAGAAGTTTTCGACGCACGACTGGCTGTATCGGGTTCCGTGAGCCCGCGCATCCGGGCACTCGCCCTCACCCTGCTGCTCGCCGGTGTGCTCGTCGGCGGCATTGTGCTGTCGGCCATCACGGGTCAACTGCCGATCACGCCCACCGAAGTGGCGGGGTCGCTGTTGCGCGCGGTCGGCATCAACACGGTCTGGGCGCCCACCGACCCGATCGTCGAGTCGACGTTGTGGGTCGTGCGGTTTCCGCGCATTGTCATGGGGCTCGCCGTGGGCGCGGCGCTCGCCGTGGCCGGCGCCGTCATGCAGGCGGTCTTCGGCAACCCACTCGCCGAGCCCGGAGTCGTGGGCGTCTCGTCGGGGGCCGCGCTCGGCGCGTCGGCGGCCATCGCACTCGGCGCATCCGTACTGGGTGGCCCCGGCGTAGCCCTCTTCGCCTTCATCGGTGGCCTCCTGGCGACGCTGCTCGTTTACGCAGTGGCGCGTGCCGGCGGCCGCACCGAGGTGGTCACGCTGTTGCTCACGGGTATCGCCGTCAACGCCATCGCCCAAGCGGGCATAGCGTTCGTGCTCTTCGTTGCCGACACCGCGAGCCGCGAACAGATCGTGTTCTGGCAGCTCGGGTCTCTCGGCGGGTCGCGGTGGGATCAAGTGGCGCTCGTCGCAGTCGTTGCCCTCGTCGGCATCGCGGTAGCTCTCGTGCTTGCCCGCCGGTATGACCTGCTCGCGCTCGGCGAGCGCAACGCGCGGCACCTCGGCGTCGACGTCGAGCGGTTGCGTCTTGTGTCGATCGTTCTTGTCGCTCTGCTCACCGGTGCGGCGGTGGCCTTTACGGGCATCATTGCCTTTGTCGGCCTCGTCGTGCCGCACCTCATCCGCATGATTATCGGGCCGGCCCACCGCGGCCTCATTCTCGCGAGCGCCGTCGGCGGTGGCGCCTTGCTCGTCGTCGCCGATCTGCTCACGCGCACGCTCGTCGCCGGAGCCGAGCTGCCCATCGGCATGCTCACGTCTCTCGTGGGCGGGCCGTTCTTCTTCTGGCTGCTTTACCGGCAGCGTCGACGCAGCGGGGGGTGGGCATGAACACCTCGTCGGTCGTGATTGCCGCGCGCGGCATCGAGGTTCGCCGTGATGATCGCGAGATTCTCGCGGCCATCGACCTCGATGTGCGCAGCGGCGAAGTTCTCGCCCTCGTTGGCCCCAACGGCGCTGGCAAGTCGACCCTGCTGTCGGTGTTGAGCGGAGACCTGCGCCCGAGCGCGGGAACAGTTGAGTTGCTGGGCCGTGCCGTGCACGCCTACCGCCCGCTCGAGCTTGCCCGTCGCCGCGCGGTGCTGTCGCAGGCGAACACCGTGAGTTTTCCGTTCCGCGTCATCGAGATCGTGCAGATGGGGCGCAGCCCCTGGATGCGCAGCGCCGAGCTCGCCGACGACCACCGTGCCGTCACCGAGGCCACCGAGGCCACGGACATCACGCACCTCTTGGGCCGTCGCTTCACGAGCTTGAGTGGGGGCGAGCAGGCGCGCGTCTCGCTCGCCCGCGTGCTGGCGCAGACGACGCCCATCATGTTTCTCGATGAACCGACCGCAGCGCTCGATCTGCGGCACCAAGAAGAGGTCATGCGACTTGCTCGTCGGCTGGCTGCCGAGGGCCGCGCGGTCGTCGTCGTCGTGCACGACCTGTCGCTCGCGGGCGCGTACGCCGACCGCATCGCGCTGCTCGACCACGGTCGGCTCGACGCCGTCGGAACCCCGCACGAGGTCATGACGGCCGACCGCGTCGGACGGGTCTATGGGCTCGACGTGCAGATTCACCGCGTCGGAGCATCCGACCGCCCGATCGTGCTACCACTCCGCGACTGAGCATTCCTCCGCGAGCGGGCGCTAGGCTGACCGTATGGCGTGGTGGGGGTGGGTACTGATCGTGGCCGGGGTGGCGACGCTCGGCGCGATCGCCCAGCGCCTTGGATGGATCGACCTGCGCGGCGACGGCCGCCGCGGCGGATCGGGCGGCGGTCTCGTCGGCGTGGGCGATGAAGTGTTCAACCCCACGCGGCACGAAGCCGCACTCGAACTCGACCGCCAGAGTTCACTGCCCGCCCCCGCGCCGATCCCCGGTGATGGCGACCTCGGCGTGATGCAGTCAGACAGCGATCCTGATGCTGGTGAGGGCTACCAAGGCCGCATCCGCCTCTAGCTCTTAGCGCGTCGTGAGGTCGGCGTACTCGGGATGCCGGCGCATCCACATCACAACGAATCCGCAGACCGGCTGAAGCCGATCGGTCGTTGACACCCGCAGGTCGTCGAGAATTGCGCGCACGACCTCGCCGCCCACGCCCTTGTTGCGCATGACGGGTGGAACCTCCGCGTGCAAGAGCCGCATGGTCGTTCCGACGCGGTCGTAGACGATCCAGCCCTGCAATTCGTCGCCCTCGTAGGCGGAGTAGCGCTCGGCGTCGGGCTCGTGCGTCACGGTCAGGCTCATGGTCGAACCCTACTCGGGAGCCTTTTGCTCCCAGCGCGGCTGCTCGGCCGCGGGTTGTTCGGCGGCGGGCTGACCTGCGGCCGGCTGACCCGGGGCCGGCGGTGGCGTGCCCTGCCCGGGTTTGCTGCCCGACATGAGCTTCCAGATGGCGAGTCCCGCGCCGACCCAGATGGCAAGGTCGTCGACGAGGCCGAGTGGCCCCGTGAGCAGTTCAGGGATGATGTCGATCGGCGAAGCGCCATAGGCGAGCGCGCCGAGCGCGACGAGCACCGACGAGAGGATGGCGCGGCCACGATTCATGGTCTAACGCTAGCCGCAGGCTGGGACCCGTTGGGTGCAATTGTTGTTTCCAACCTTCCGAGGTTGACGACGAGAATCTCGATGTCGGCGGAGGTCAGCGCTCGTGAGGCGAGCGTGCCGCCGCGGTGCTCGTCGCGTTTTCCTTTAGTTGCTAAAGTAATCGCATGACGATCCCGGTCCCTGCATCCCCCCGCACCATCGCCCTCTTTGGCGCCACCGGCAAGACCGGACGGCATGTGCTCGCACAGGCGCTCGCCGCGGGGCACACCGTGCGTGCTCTTGCTCGTCGACCAGAGTCGCTCGACATTACGCATGAACGACTCACCGTCATCGCGGGCGATGTGCTCGATGCCCCAGCGGTGCACGAGACCGTGCGCGGCGCTGAGGTCGTGGTGAGCGTGTTCGGCCAGGTGAAGGGCTCGTCGCCGACCCTGCAGACCGATGGCACACGAAACATCGTCGACGCCATGGCCGGGGAGGGCATTCGGCGCATCATTTCCCTTTCGGGCGGTGGCCTGCCCGCCGAGGAGCACGACCGGCCAAAGGCGCCGGATGCGATCATTAAGTTCCTCTTGAAGCTCATCTCACCGCAGGTGCTCGCCGACGCCGAGAGCCACCTCGAGGTGCTGCGCTCGAGTGGACTCGACTGGACGGTGGCGCGCGGACCGCGGCTCACCAACGAACCGGCCACGGGCACCTACCGCCTGGGATGGGTCGGTGTGAACGCGAGCACGCAGATCGCGCGGGCCGACCTGGCGACCTTCATTCTCACGCAGCTTGACGACACGCAGTTCGTGCATGAGCTCCCGTTCGTGAGTCGGTGATGGATGCGCGCTCTGCGTCGCTCGCTCGAGTGATCGAGCGCATCGCGGTGGTTACGCGCGATGTGGCGGCGCGCGGCGCCTACCCGTTCAAGCAACTCGGTCTCGGTCGAGCAGCAATGAACCTGCTCTTTGCTCTCTCGCGCTCTGACGCCGCGCGGGTTTCTGATCTCGCCGAGAGACTCGGTGTCTCAAGTGGCGCCGTCACGCAGATGGTCGACACTCTCCGCGAAGCCGGCCTGGTCGAGACCTCGGTCAGCCCCGATGACAAGCGCGGGCGCGTGATCAGCCTCAGCTCGGTCGCGCACGACGAGATCCGCGCCTTCGAACGGCAGTACATCGAGGCTGTGGCACCCGCCTTTGACGCATTGAGTACCGCCGACGTAGTGGAGCTCGACCGCATCCTCTCAGCCGTCCGTGTCACCTCCGAGCCGTCGGGAGCAGTCACGCCCACCGTTGTCGGAGCACTGTCGTGAGCCACTCGCCGGCGGGCACGGTGCTCGTCACCGGGTCGACCGGCAATGTCGGTGGCGCCGTCGCGCGGCACCTGCTGGCTCGCGGCGAGCCGGTCATCAGTGCCGTGCGCAACGTTGCTGACCCAGCCGTTGTCGCTGGCACCGAAGCGCGCGCCTTCGACTTCGGGAATCCGTCGGGGTGGGCGGATGCCCTCGCCGGCGTCGACCGTCTCTTCCTGTTGCGACCGCCCGCGATCGCCGACGTGCAGCGATACCTGTTCCCCGTCATCGACGCGGCGCTGCTGCGCGGGGTGCGGCACATCGTCTTTCTCTCCCTTCAGGGCGTGCAGTTCAACACCGCCACACCGCACTATGCCGTCGAGAAGCAGTTGCGCGCACTGAAGGCGCCCGTCACTTTCCTTCGCCCCAACTTCTTTATGCAGAATCTGTCGACCACCTATGCAACAGAGATTCGCGATCGTAGCGAGATCGCCGTGCCAGCCGGTCGCGCCCGCACCGCATTCATCGACACCGACGACGTCGGCCGAGTGGCCGCGCGCGTGTTGACCGAGCCGGGCCACCTCGGCAAGGCCTATACGCTCTCGGGCGAGCAGTCGCTCGGCTACCGCGATGTCGCTCGCCTGCTCACGGCCGAGCTCGGCCGCCAGATCACCTACACGCGACCAAGCCCAGAGCAATACGCCGAGGCCTTGCGTCACCAGGGGGCCGCCGACGACTACATCAACGTGCAAACCATGATCTACAAGGTGGTGCGCTCGAACATCTCGGCGCTACCCAATCGCACCGTCAGACGGCTGACCGGCAGCCCCGCGACGACCTTCCCGCAGTTCGCTCGACGCGAGCGCGCGGTGTGGATCCCCGCGGACTAAGGTCAGGCGCTCGCGCGAACGACGATCTCGGTCGGCATGATGTGGCGGCGTGGCAGCGTCTCGCCGTCGAGCAACCCGAGCAAGATGCGCGCCATGAGCTCGCCCTGCTCGACGGAGGGCTGCCGCACGGTCGTCAGCGGAATCTCGCTCGCGAGCGCCGCGGGCGAGTCGTCGAAGCCCATGACGGCGACCTGCTCGGGCACGGCGATGCCTCGCTCTCGCAGCACCGTGACCACTCCCATCGCCATGAGGTCACTCGCCACGAAGATGGCGTCGAGGTCGGGGTGGGCATCGAGCAGCTCGCGCGTTGCGTGCATCCCTCCGGCGAGAGAGAAGTCGCCGTGGGTGACGGCGTCGGGCGTGAGCCCCGCATCCCTCAGCGCCGCCTGCCATCCTGCGAGCCGGTCGATGCCAGCGGGCATGTCGTCCGGCCCCGCGACCGTGCCAATGCGGCGGCGACCGAGGTCGAGGAGGTACTGGGTGCCGGCTCGAGCGGCAAGAGCGTTGTCGACATCAACGAAGTAACTGGTTGTCGCTTGCGGATCGAGAGGTCGACCACCGAACACGACGGGGATGCTCGCGCCGAGTTGTGCGAGGACGTGGTCGCCCGTGTGGTGAGAAACGACGAGCGCGCCGTCGGCATTGCCGCCTTGCAGGTAGGCCACGGTCTTGTCGAACGATCCGCTCGAACTCGCGAGGTGGAGGTTGAGCACGTAGCCGGTTTCGTCGAGCACGGAGGAGATGCCCTGCACGATCGCGGCAAAGTAGGGGTCGCCGAAGAAGCGCGAGGTGTCTTCGGGGATGACGAGGGCGATCGCCATCGATCGCCGGTTGGCGAGCGAGCGAGCGGCGCGGTTGGGTGTGTAGTGCAGAGCCTCGATCGCCGCCGTGACCGCCGCCACAGTGTCGTCGCTCACGCGGGGTGAACCGTTGACGACGCGCGACACGGTCGCCCGTGACACGCCCGCGCGCTCAGCCACCATCTCGAGCGTGGGGGCGACGCGCCCGCTCGAACCGTCGGCCGTCATGGCTGAATCCTAACCAGCAGCCGGCGGCACACAGCGCGCTGCGATGATCGATTGGTACAGCCGCCCGCTCGACTTCACCGTGCGCTGCTGCGACTCGTAGTCGACGCGCACGAGGCCGAACCGCTTGTCGTACCCCCAGGCCCATTCGAAGTTGTCCATGAGCGACCAATAGAAGTAGCCCTTGACGTTCACGCCGTGATCGATGGCGTCGAGGATGGCGTCGACATGCAGGCGCAAGAACTCCGCGCGCTCGGTGTCGTCGACCGATCCATCGGTGGCAACCACGTCGGTGTACGCCGCACCGTTTTCCGTGACGTAGAGCGTCACGCCCGCGGGTCTGGCGTACTCATCGTCGATTCGCACGAGGAGGCGCGTGAGGCCCTCGGGCTGTACCTCCCAATTCATGACCGTCGTCGGCAGACCACGGGGGTGGGTAAAGACTCCGTCGCCGACGGGGAACGGCGAGAGCTTCACACGATCAGACGGTGCTGTGTGGTTGAGCGGTGTTGCGCTCGGTGGCTGAGCGCTGACGGCCTGGCCGTTGTAGTAGTTGATGCCCAGCGCATCGATGGGGGTCGAGATTGCGGCCAGGTCGCCGTCGAGCACGGGCAGATGCAACCCGCGTGCATCCAGATCAGCCAGCAGGTCGGCCGGGTACTCGCCCCGGAAGAGTGGGTCAAGAAACAGCCGGTTGTGCTGCGCGTCAATGCGACGGGCAGCGTCGACATCGCCTGCGCTCGTCGGGTCAACCGGGTCGGCCACAGTCATGTTGAGTGTGATGCCCAAACTCAACTCAGGGCCCAGCTCGCGTAGCCGTTGCGTGGCGAGTCCATGAGCGAGTAACAGGTGGTGGGCGGCGTCGAGTGACGCTTGCGGGTTCTGGATGCCCGGCGCATGTTCCCCGCTGAGGTACCCGAGAAACGCCGAACACCAGGGCTCGTTGAGCGTGGTCCAGTTGACGATGCGGTCGCCCAGCGCGCTGTGCACGTCGGCGGCGTAGTCGGCAAACCGTAGAGCGGTGTCGCGGGCGGGCCAACCGCCGGACTCTTCGAGGGCCTGCGGAAGATCCCAGTGGTAGAGCGTGAGCCACGGCGTGATCCCCGCGCCGAGCAGTTCATCGACGAGGCGGCTGTAGAAGTCGAGGCCGGCGGCGTTGGCCGTGCGGCCGTCGGGTTGCACGCGCGCCCACGAGGTGCTGAAGCGGTAGACCTGCACGCCGAGATCGCTCATGAGCGCCACGTCGTCGCGGTACCGGTCGTAGTGCTCGCACGCACGCTCGCCGCTGTCGCCGCCGACGACGGCCCCGGGCACGCGACAGAACGCGTCCCAGATCGAGTCTGCTCGCCCATCGCGGTGCGTCGCACCCTCGATTTGGTAGGCCGCGGTGGCGACCCCGAGCCGGAAGTCGGTCGGAATCGGGCGCGGTGAGGTGTGCGTCGACAGCGACGCGGTCTTCTGGACGGTCATCCCTTGATCGCTCCTTGCATGATGCCGCTCACGAGGTGGCGGCCAGTGACGATGAACAGAATCAGGAGGGGGATGGTGCTCAAAATGACGCCCGCCATCACGACCGAGTAGTCAACGAAGTAGTTGCTTTGCAGCAGCGAGAGGGCCACGGGCAACGTGGGGTTCTGCCGGTCGAGCACGATGAACGGCCAGAAGAAGTTTGTCCACGTTGCGATGAAAGTGAACAGGGCGAGCATCGCGGCGGCGGGGCGGGCTGCCGGCAGGGCGATCGACCAGAACGTGCGGATCATGCTGGCGCCGTCAACCCGTGCGGCTTCAATGAGCTCGTAGGGAAGGGCCTGTGCGAGGTACTGCGTCATCCAGAACACTCCGAAAGCGCTCACCATTGCGGGCAAAATGACAGCCCAGAGCGTGCCCGCCAGTTGCAGTTGGCTCATCGCAATGAAGAGCGGCACGACGCCGAGCTGCGTGGGCACGGCCATCGTCGCGATCACGAAAATGAGCAGACCGTCGCGGCCGCGGAAGCGGAGCTTGGCGAAGGTGTATCCCGCGAGGGTCGAGAACAAGACGACGGATGCCGACACCACGCTCGAGACGATGATCGAGTTGCCGATCGCACGCCAGAAGTTGACGCTGTCGCTCTCGAGCACCGCTGCCGCGTTGGTGAGGAAGTTGCCCCCCGGCCACCAGACAATGTCTTGCTGGTTGATGGTCGAGGCGTCACCCGAGCCGATGAGGAAGGACCAGTAGAGGGGAAACATCGAACCGAGCATGACGGCGGTGAGAAAGCCGTAGGCCTTCCAGCCGGGGCGCTGCCCGTTCACGAGTCCGCGCCGACGATGACGCCGTTCGAGGAGTCCGGTGCCGGTCATGATGCCTTCGCAATCGATCGAGTGATGGCCACATTGAGCAAGCTGACGAGAATGATGATGAGGAACAACAGCCACGCCACGGCGGCGGCACGGCCAAAGTTCAACTGGCCCCAACCGAGGTTGTAGAGGTAGATGGTGATCGTCATCCACTGGCTGCTCGCGCCGCCCTGGCCGTACTGGTCATAAAGGCGCGGCTCGTCGAAGATCTGCAGGCCGCCGATGGTCGAGGTGACGATCACAAAGATGAGCGTGGGCCGCAACTGCGGAATGGTGATCGAGAAGAACTGACGCACGATTCCCGCGCCGTCGATCATCGATGCTTCGTAATAGTCGCGCGGGATGGCTTGCATGGCCGCGAGCAGAATGAGGGCGGTGTAGCCCGTCCAGCGGAAGTTGACCATGGTCGCAATCGCGATGTGGCTCGCGACGACGTCGGAGTGCCAGCCCACGGGGTCGAGCCCGAGGTCGCCGAGCAGATTGTTGATGAGTCCGTATTGGTCGCCGAACATATTGCTGAAGATGAGGGTGACGGCGACGGGGGCAACGACGTAGGGCAGGAGCACGCCCATGCGCCAGAAGGTCTTGGCCCGCAGGTTACGGTCGAGCACTGCGGCGATGAGCAACGCGAATGCGACCTGGGGAACCGCGGAAATCAGGAAGATCGAAAAGGTGTTGCGCAAGGCGATCCAAAACGGAGCCTGCGAAAGCACGAAGGCGAAGTTGTCGAAGCCGACGAAGTCACCCTGACCACCAATGAGGTTCCACTCGTGCACCGAGACCCACGCCGTGTAGGCCAGCGGGAAGAGGCCGGTGATGGCGAAGAGGATGAAGAACGGCGACACGTAGAGGTAGGGCGAGAACTTGACGTCCCACCGCGACAGGGTCTGCGAGAACGCGATGCGGCGAACCGAGCGCTCATTCGTCGGCGGCGCGGCGGTGCCGGGGGCGGTCTTCGACATGGTGGTTCTCCTGTGAACGACGACGGTCATCAAGGGGGAAGGTGTGGCCGGGGCCGCTCGCCATGGAGGAGGAGAGCGGCCCCGGGTGGTGCTATCGGTGGTTAGCCGAGTGCCGTGACGTCAGCGACGAACTGATCCCACGAATCTTGGATGCTCTGCGTGGCATCCACGTCAACGCGGGTCAGCGCCTTCTGCAGCGCGTCGTTGATCGGGAAGTACTTCACGCTCTTGAACGGCGCGACCTCGATGGCCTGCGAACGCTCGATGAGGATCTCGCCGACCGGCGCGTTGTTGAAGTACTCGTTCGTGGCGCTCAGCAGTTCGTCCGACTCGTAGGCCGCAACCTGGCTCGGGAACGTGCCGGCCGCCGCGAACGCGGAGAGCTGCTGCTCGGGAGCGGTCAACCAGGCGGCGAGCTTCTGCGCGGCCTCGATGTTCGCACCCTGGGCAGGAACGGTCAGGTACGAGCCGCCCCAGTTTCCGCCGCCGCCGGGGAAGACGTTGGCAACGTCCCAGCCGGTCACGTCAGCGGCGTTGCCCGAGATGACACCGAGCATCCAGCCGGGGCAGAGCATCGTGGCGAAGGCGCCGTTCGCGAGGCCCGCGAACCAGTCGTCGCTCCACTGGCCGAGGTGCGCCGACAGCGTGCTGCTGGCGGTGAGCACGTCGGTGAAGATCTGCTCGACCTCGGGGTTCTCGGTCGCGATGACCGTTCCGTCAGCCTCTTCGTAGGCGAACTCGACCTGGTTGATCATCCCCTGGTAGGTGGCTCCGGCCGAGTCGAACCATGCCGCACCGCTCGCGTCGACGTACTGCTGGCCGACCTCAAAGTAGGTGTCCCAGTCGCCTTCGAGCAGCGCCGCGACCTCGTCGCGGTCGGTCGGCAGACCGGCAGCGGCGAAGAGGTCAGAGCGGTAGCAGACGGCCTCGGGGCCGATGTCGGTGCCATACGCGACCAAACGGCCGTCAGCATCCGTCGCCGCAGCGGTCTTCCAGTCGACCCAGCGGTCGGCGACCTCGTCGCTCGACAGGTCGGCAAGCTTGTCGCTGTACTGCATCATCTCGGCGAACCAGTCGACCTCGACGGCTTCGATGTCGGCCAGGCCACTGCCAGCGCCGAGCTTCGTGAAGAAGTTGTCGCGGGCGTCGTTCGAGGTCGCCGCGCGGTTGTGCACGATCGTGACGCCGGGGTTCTCGGCTTCGTACTGCGCAAACATTTCGTCGGTGTAGCCAAAGTCGTTGAAGGTCGCGACCGTGAGGGTGATGTCACCCCCGGCCTCGGGGGTCTCAGTCGAGCTGCAGCCCGAGGCGAGAAGGGCAAATGCTGCGGCGCCCGCGATGGCGGCTGCCGCAGTGCTGCGTCGTGAAAGATTCACGGTCACTCCTTTGTGTGCGTGGGTGTGGTGGGGGTGAGAGCGCTCTCATGTGGTGGTCGTGAGAGCGCTCTCACATTGGCTCGAACATTACGCAGGTTGCATTGACAATGTCAACGGCTGTTCCAGAAACATCTGAAATACCTGGTCAAACGGCATGTCACTTTCGTTGATCGGCGGGGCGGATGCGCGGCATCGCGTGTCACGCACGGCCCAGTAGGCTCGCTCTGTGAATCGTGCTGCTCTTTCTGCTGTCGTGCTCGGCTTGGCTGTGACCATCGTTCTGAGCGGCTGCGCGGTCGACCGTGAACCCCTCGCACTCGACCCTACGCCGACCGCCACGCCGACGCCGACGCCTACTCCGACGCCGACGCCGACCCCCACTTTCGACACGACGTTGTACTCGAACGACGACCCGGCGAGCCAGTGGGTCGTGGTCAACAAGTTGCGTCCGCTGAACCCCACAACGTACGTACCGGGCGACCTCGTGCAGGCCAACATTCCGGCGACACAAGACATGCTCATGCGCGCCGCGACGGCCACTGCCGCGGAGGCGATGTTCGCTGCCGCGCAGGCCGAAGCGGGTCTGACGCTTCGCCTGGAGAGTGCCTACCGCAGTTTCGACAGCCAAACGCGCATCTACAACGGCTTCGTCAACAGCCTCGGTCAAGCTGGTGCTGACCTCACGAGCGCACGCCCCGGGCACAGTGAGCACCAAACGGGCTTCGCGATCGACATCGGCGCATCGCCGGCCTCGTGCTCGCTCGATCAGTGTTTCGCTGACACGGCCCACGGCCAATGGCTCGCGGCCAACGCGCACCGTTTCGGCTTCGCCCTGCGATACCCCAACGGGCTGACACCGACGACGGGGTATGAGTTCGAGCCCTGGCACTACCGCTATGTGGGGCTTGAGCTCGCCGCTGAGCTGCACACCACGGGCATCCTGACCCTCGAAGAGTTCTTTGGGTTCCCGCCGGCACCGACCTACGCGGGCTAAGTCTCGACCCCTGTCGGGCGGCGGCCACACGCGCTAGCGTGCGCGCATGGAGTATGTGCGCAGCATGACTGTTGCGGGCCCGCGCGATCAGGTCGCGGCGCTTTACGTTGACACCTCGCTGAGCGACCTGCCGGGCACCTGGAACGCCGTCTACGAGGCGCCGGGCATCCACAACATTTGTGACACCCAATTCGTCGAGGTGGATGCCCACACGACGCGCATCGAGCAGCGCAACGTCTTTCGCCTCACGGGAATGATGCGCCTCGTCGGGCTGCTATTCCGCGGCGCGTTTCCGCAGGAGACCGAGAAGTCGTTGCGCATCTACAAGACGTTCGTCGAGAAGCGACTCAGCCCGAACTCGTGATCAGGTGCGAGCTGCCGCTACGAGCCGGTCGACAATCTGTTCGACGATGGGCCGCGGTGTGGCGAGGATGACGCGTATGTGCCCCGCGCCCACCGCTCCGCACGATCGCCCGTCGGTCACGGCGAGGCCGGCGCGATCGCGCAGCGTTGCGGCCGGGTCGTCTCCGAAGCCGAGTCGCGAGACGTCGAGCCACGCGATATAGGTGCCCTCGGGCATCCGATAGCCGACGTCGGGCAGGCGATCGGCAAGCAGTTCGCCCATGAACCGGCGGTTGGCGTCGTAGTACGCGACCGTCGCATCGAGCCACTCGCGGCCTGCGCGGTACGCGACCGTATTCGCGATGACGCCCAACGTGCTCGCGCCGTGGCTCGCGAAGGGTCCGAGCGAGGTCCACAGCTCGGCATCGGCGTCGTTGGTGAGGATCAACTGGGCCGCCTTGACGCCGGGCAGGTTCCAGGCCTTCGAGGCGCTCGTGGTGGTGATGCTGTGGGCGGATGCTGCGGGGCTGATGCTCGCGTACGGAACATGCCGCGCGTCGCCGTAGATCATCGGCGCGTGCACTTCGTCGGCGAACACCCGCGCACCATGACGCTCGACAACCTCGGAGAGTGCCACGAGCTCGTCACGCTCGAACACGCGCCCACCGGGGTTGAGCGGGTTGCACAGCACCACGAGGCCCGCCCCCGCGGCGAGTTCGCGTTCGATCGCCTCGAGGTCGAGCACCGCGCGACCACCGCTGGTCGACATCGGCACCTCGA
>JAYUKK010000102.1:0-4124 GCA_043764515.1 Microbacterium sp. | reverse complement strand
GCCATGGCTCGCATCGGAGAAAGCGCCGACCTGCTCAAGTGCTCTTTCTGCGGAAAGAGCCAGAAGCAGGTTCAGCAGCTCATCGCCGGCCCCGGCGTCTACATTTGCGACGAGTGCGTCGAGTTGTGCAACGAGATCATCGAAGAGCGACTCGCCGAATCGAACGAGTCAGAAGCCGCCGAATTCGACCTGCCGAAGCCGAAAGAGATCTACGCCTTCCTCGAGGAATACGTGATCGGCCAGGTCGCGGCGAAGAAATCGCTGTCGGTGGCCGTCTACAACCACTACAAGCGCATCCGTGCCCGTCAGACCATTACCGCCGCAGAGCAGCTCGCCGACGATGTCGAGATTGCCAAGAGCAACATTCTGCTCATCGGGCCGACCGGCTGCGGCAAGACGTACCTCGCGCAGACGCTCGCCAAGAGACTCAATGTGCCGTTCGCGGTCGCCGACGCCACGGCGCTGACTGAAGCGGGCTATGTCGGCGAAGACGTCGAAAACATCTTGCTCAAGCTTCTTCAGGCGGCCGACTTCGACGTCAAGCGGGCCGAGACCGGCATCATCTACATCGACGAGGTCGACAAGATCGCCCGCAAGGCCGAGAACCCCTCGATCACGCGCGACGTCTCGGGCGAAGGTGTGCAGCAGGCCCTGCTCAAGATTCTCGAGGGCACCGTCGCGAGTGTTCCGCCGCAGGGTGGGCGCAAGCATCCGCACCAAGAGTTCATTCAGATCGACACCACGAACGTCCTGTTTATCGTGGCCGGCGCGTTCGCGGGGCTTGAAGACATCATTAGCCAGCGTGCGGGCAAGCGCGGCATTGGTTTTGGCGCCCCGCTGCATGACAAGTCGCTGGAGAAGAACCTCTTCAGCGAGGTGCTGCCCGAAGACCTGCACAAGTTCGGGCTCATCCCCGAATTCATCGGCCGCTTGCCCGTCGTCACGACGGTCACCCCGCTCGACCGCACGGCGCTCATCGAGATTCTCACCACGCCGAAGAACGCGCTCGTGCGGCAATACCAGCGCATGTTTGAAATCGACGGGGTTGAGCTCGAGTTCGAGCAAGACGCCCTCGACGCGATTGCCGATCTCGCCGTGCTTCGTCAGACGGGCGCTCGCGGCCTGCGCGCGATCCTTGAAGAAGTGCTCGGCCCCATCATGTTCGAGGTGCCATCGAATGACGATGTCGAGCGCATCGTTGTGACGCGCGATGTCGTGCTCGAGAACGCCGCCCCGACGATTGTTCCGCGCAGCATCGCGGCGCGGCGCGAGAAGTCTGCCTAACCGCGTCACGCGAGCATGACCGAGCTCAGCATCGGGGAGCGTGACGACGCCACAGGCCCCGCCACTCTCACGGCGACGCGCATGAACCGCCACACGTTCTGGTGTGGCCAGAGCGGATCGGGCAAGACCTACGCGCTCGGGGTCGTGCTGGAAGAACTGCTGCTGCGCACTTCACTGCCTCTGGTCATCATCGACCCCAATGCCGACTTCGTGCGACTGGGGGAGGTGCGCGAGGGCGTGGATGCTGACGTCGCGGCCGCGCTGTCGTCACGCGACATTCGCGTGCTCCGCCCCGCCCACGTTGGTGGCGACGCGCTCCGCGCTCGGTTCTCGACGATGCTGCCGCAGTCGAAGGCCGCCATCATGCGGCTCGATCCCATCGCCGACCGCGAAGAGTTCAACGCCTTCCTGCACTTGGGTGACACGAACGAGCCCCTCGACGCGCGCACGCTCATGACGCGCCTGCGCGAGGCGAACGACCCCGGGATGCTCGCGATCGCCCAGCGCATCGAAAACCTCGAACTGCTGCAGTGGCAGATTTGGGCGGGAGAGAACCCGGCGGCGAGCGAGATCATCGCCGAGCGGCCCGATGCCACGGTGCTCGACATCGGAGGGTTCGCGCATCCCGAAGAATCGCTGTCGGTGGTTCTCTCGGTGCTCGACGATCTCTGGACTCGTCGCGAAGAGCGTCGGCCCGTGCTTCTCGTGATCGACGAGGCGCACAACGTGTGCTCTCCCGAGTTGCGCGGAACCCTCGCGACGGCGGTGCGCGAGCGCATCATCCAGATCGCGGCCGAGGGCCGCAAGTATGGCCTGTGGCTGCTGCTCTCGACCCAGAGGCCCTCGAAGGTGCACCCGGGTGTCATCTCGCAGTGCGACAACCTGGGCCTCATGAAGATGAGTTCACCCGCTGACCTGGCCGAGTTGGGCTCGGTGTTCGGGTTCATTCCTTCCGAGCTCATGGCGCGAGCGGCCACGTTCACCCAGGGCCAGGCGTTGCTCGCGGGCGGCTTCGCGCCCACCGACGGCGTCGTGCGCATGCGTGAGCGATACACGCACGAGGGTGGCGCTGATGTGCGCGTGCCCGTTCGCGACTGATCGGGCTACCCTGGCGACATGAGCGACTCTTTGCGCGACCGGCTGAGGGCCCTTCCGGCCTTTGCTGCTGACTTGCCGACGTTCGATCCGTCGAGCGCACCCGACACGGCGCACGAGTTGTTTCTGCAGTGGCTTGACGATGCTCTCGAACGCGGTGTGCTGCAGCCGCACGCCTGCACGCTGTCGACCGCGGGCCCCACGGGGCACGTGACAGCCCGCACCCTGATTTTGAAAGACCTCGTTGACGGTCAATGGGTGTTCGCGGGGGCCCGGTCGACGCGCAAGGGCATCGATCTCGCGGCTAACCCGAGTGCCGCGCTGACGTTCTATTGGCCCGAGCGGGGCCGGCAAGTGCGGGTCACGGGCGAGGTCGAAGAGCTACCGAGCGCCGTGGCCGCTGCCGACTGGGCTGCCCGACCCGCCGTGGCCGAGCCTCACAACCCCGACTGGGCGGCTTGGGCGCTTGCTCCCACCGAGGTTGAGTTCTGGCAAGCGCGGCACGATCGCCAGCACGTGCGGCACTGGTACCGCGCCGCGCCCTAGGCTCGTCCTCGTGCTGCAGCCGATCATCGCCGGGGTCATCGGCGCGCTCACCGGATTCGCGAGTTCTTTCGCTCTGGTGATCGCTGGGCTGCTTGCGGTCGGGGCCAGCCCGGCCGAGGCCGCGAGTGGGTTGCTCGTGTTGTGCATCGGACAAGCGCTGCTCGCGGGGTTGCTGTCGTGGCGCTTTCGCCTACCGCTGAGCTTCGCGTGGTCGACGCCCGGCGCGGCGCTGTTGGTGGCCGCAGAAGGGTCGACCGGCTCGTACGGGGCGGCCATTGGGGCATTCATCGTGTGCGGGCTACTCATCCTCATCAGCGGGCTGTGGCCGTGGCTGGGTCGCGCAATGACGCGTATTCCCCTGCCGCTCGCGGGGGCCATGCTCGCGGGCATCCTGTTTCCCATCTGCATCGCCCCGGTGACCGCTGTCATTCAAGAGCCGCTGTTGGCCGCACCCGTCATCATCGTGTGGCTGCTGCTCGTGCGCTGGCTGCCACGGTGGGCCGTGCCCGCCGCGATGCTGGTGGCGATCGTGGGTGTCGTTGTGAGCGCCGGCAGCGACTGGATGACCGGCGCAAGCCTCGCGCCATCCCTGACCGTCACGATGCCCGCACTCGACCCGCTCGTCATCGCCTCGCTCGGAGTGCCGCTCTACATCGTCACGATGGCGGGGCAGAACGTGCCCGGGTTCGCGGTGCTTACGACACTTGGCTATCGCGGGGTTCCCGCGCGCACCATGCTCGCCGCGAGCGGCGCCGCCACCGTACTCGCCGCACCCTTCGGAGGCTACGCGCTCAACCTCGCCGCGATCACCGCGGCGCTCATGGCGGGCCCCGACTCGCACCCTGATCCTGCTCGCCGCTGGGTCGCGCCGATCGCGGGAGGCGTGACGTACGTGGTGCTCGGTCTCGGTGCGGGCGTTGCGACGGCGCTCGTCTCGGCGGCCCCGCCCATCCTCATCATCGCGGTTGCAGGGCTCGCACTCTTCGGCGCCTTCGCCTCAGGACTCGTGAGCGCGTTCGAGGTGCCCGAGACGCGCCTGACAGCCGCCGTGACGTTGATCGTCGTCGCCTCGGGCGTGGTTGTGCTCGGAATCGGCAGCGCCTTTTGGGGCCTGCTCGTCGGCGCACTCGTCATGCTCGTGACGCACCGCAGGAGTACAGTCGACCTTAGTGCCTTAGTGTCACAGAGCACCAGAGCAC
>JAYUKK010000101.1:0-4137 GCA_043764515.1 Microbacterium sp. | reverse complement strand
CCCGGCCGGTCAGAGCACCCTCGAGAGGAGCCCGGTGAGCCTGTTCACCGATGACACCCGCGGCGACGTGTTCGCCGATGGGTACGACCCGAGGATCGAGGATGCCCGTGTGCGGTCTCGCCGCGTCGGGTGGCTGCTGCTTTCGCTCACGCTCTTCGGTGTGTTCGGCCTCGCCGTGCTTCCGTCGCCCTACGTGATTGAGCGACCCGGCCCCGTGTTCGACACCCTCGGCACGGTGACCGTCGATGGCGAAGAGTTGCCCCTCATCGAGATTCCGACCGAGCCCACCTACGACACCGAGGGCTCGCTCAGTTTGCTCACCGTGAACGTCTTCGGCAATCGCGACCAGCCGCCCACCTGGTTCGAGGTCATTCGCGCGTGGGTCGACCCCAGCCAAGCGGTCGTGCCGGTCGACGCGATCTTCCCCGAGGGCGTGAGCACAGACGACCGCCGCGAGCAGAGTCGAATCGACATGGAAAACTCGCAGCAAGAAGCCATCGCTGCAGCTTTGCGCGCGATCGGCGAGCCGTACGAGAGCGAGTTGCTCGTCGTCGAGATCCTGCCCGATAGTCCTGCTGAGGGCACTCTGCGCAGCGATGACATCATCGTCGCCGTCGGGGGCGAACCGGTTCGGGATGTCACGGCGCTGCGCGCCGCAATCGCCGCCAACGGCACGGCCGAGCCGGTGTCGATCGACATCGTGCGCGCGGGTGCGGATCGAACCGTCGACGTGACCCCGGTACTGAGCGAGGGCGAGGAGCGCGTACCCGTCATCGGCGTGCTTATCGCGGGGCAATACGTCTTTCCTTTCGACGTGAACATTGAGCTAGAGAACGTTGGCGGGCCCAGTGCGGGCATGATGTTCGCCCTGGGCATCATCGACAAACTCACACCCGACTCGCTGGCCGGAGGCGAAGAGGTTGCGGGCACGGGCACCATCGCGGCCGACGGCAGCGTGGGGCCCATCGGCGGCATCGTGCAGAAAATGTATGGGGCGGTCGACTTTGGGGCCGAGTGGTTCTTGGCGCCGATCGACAACTGCAACGAGGTCGTGGGCAACGTGCCCGGCGATCTCGAGGTGTTCGCCGTGGCGACGCTCGACGAGGCCATCGAGGTGCTTCAGACGATCGCCGACGACGGTGATCTGAGCGAGCTCGCCCGCTGCGAACGCTGACGGCGAACAGCCCTCACCACCGGGCCACTTCCAAGGGTCACCCCAGTAGTCTTGGCGAGAACGCCCGCCGACTCTGGGAGCCTCCACGTGACGTCCACCGCAACGCCGCCCGCCAGCCGTTCCCGCGCGACTCTCGCGATCAGTGCCGCCATTGTCGGTGTGCTGGTCGTGCTGTTCTTCGTGTTCGCGAACGTGTACACCGACATCCTCTGGTTCGACCAGCTCGGGTTCCTCAACGTGCTCACGACGCAGTGGATTGCGACGGGTGCCATGTTCCTCGTCGGCTTCCTCGGCATGTTCCTGCCCGTGTGGGCCAGCCTGCAGATCGCCTACCGGGCGCGCCCGATGTACGCGAAGCTCAACTCGCAGCTCGACCGCTACCAAGAGGTCGTCGAGCCCCTGCGTCGGGTCGCCATGCTGGGTATTCCGGCGGTGCTCGGCCTGTTCGCGGGCGTGACGGTCGCGGGCCAGTGGCAAATGGTGGTGCAGTGGTGGAACCGCACCGAGTTCGGCCAGCTCGACCCGCAGTTCGGGCTCGACATTTCGTTCTTCGTCTACGAGCTTCCGTTCTGGCGCGGCGTCATCGCGTTTGCCTCGGCCGTTGTGCTGCTCGCGGGCCTCGCCGCTGTCGCCACGAGCTACCTCTACGGCGCCATCAGCGTCAACGGCCGCGAGATTCGCATCTCGCGCACCGCCCGCATCCAGCTCGCCCTCACGGCAGCGCTCTACATCGCCCTGCAGGGCGTCAGCATCTGGTTCGACCAGTACGCCACGGTCATTCAGCCGAGCGATGGCTTCCTCGCCATCGGTGCCGGCTACACCGAGGTCAACTCGACCATTCCGAGCCGCGGCATTCTTGCGGGCATCGCCCTGCTCGTCGCCGCGCTGTTCGTCATTACCGCGGTCATCGGCCGCTGGCGCCTGCCGATCGTCGGCACGGCCCTGCTGCTCATCAGTGGCCTACTGATCGGCAGCGTCTACCCGTGGATCGTGCAGCGATTCCAGGTCGAGCCGAACGCGCGTGAGTTTGAGGCGCCGTTTATCGAACGCAATATCCAAGCCACTCGAGACGCCTACAACGTGTCCGGCATCGAAGAGATCTCCTACGACGCGGTGACAGACGCCGAGCAGGGGGCGCTTCGAGAGGATGCGGAGACGACCGCAAACATCCGCATCATCGACCCGGCCTTGGTCTCAGACGCCTTCTCGCAGCTCGAGCAGTTCCGCCAGTACTACCAATTCCCCGAGTTCCTCGACGTTGACCGCTACGAGATCGACGGCCGCACGCAAGACACGGTCATCTCGCTTCGCGAGCTTGACTCCGCGGGCCAGACCTCGCAGAACTGGTACAACAACACGATTGTCTTCACGCACGGTTATGGCGTCGTGGCGGCCTACGGCAACCAGCGCACCGACGACGGTCGCCCGCAGTTCCTCGAGGGCGGAATCCCGGCCGCTGGCTCGCTTACAACCGAGCTGGGCGAGTATGAGCCCCGCGTGTACTTCGGTGAGTTCTCGCCGACGTACTCGATCGTCGGCGGTGGCGACGACCTCGAGCTCGACTTCCCCTCTGAGGGCAGTGAAGAGCAAGTGGGCAACGCGACCTACACCTTCACGGGCGATGGCGGCCCGGCGCTCGACAACGTGTTCAAGCGCCTGCTCTACGCGATCAAGTTCCAGTCGGAGCAGATCTTCCTCTCGGAGGCCGTGTCTGACGCCTCGCAGATTCTGTACGAACGCAACCCTGTCGAGCGCGTTCAGAAGGCAGCGCCGTACCTGACGCTCGACTCTGACCCGTACCCGGCCATCGTCGATGGTCGCATCGTGTGGATCGTCGACGGTTACACGACCACGGCGAGCTACCCCTACTCGACGACCGTCGCGTTGAGCGAGGCCATTGCCGACACCTACACGCCGGCACCGGCCTTCCCGCTGGACCAGATCAACTACATTCGCAACTCGGTGAAGGCCACGGTCGACGCCTACGACGGTTCGGTCACGCTCTACGCGTGGGACACCGAAGACCCGATTCTGCAGACGTGGCAGAAGGTGTTCCCCAACACTCTCGTTGACGCAGGCGAGATGAGTGAGCAGTTGCTGTCGCACGTGCGCTACCCGGCTGACCTGTTCAAGGTTCAGCGCAACATCCTGGGTGCCTACCACGTGACCGACCCGGGCTCGTTCTTCTCGACCGATGACGAGTGGCGCACGCCGAACGACCCGACGTCGCTCGCTGCGGCCCCCACGCTGCAACCGCCCTACTACCTGACGATGCAGGTTCCAGGCGCCGAAGCACCGGGCTTCACGCTCTACTCGACCTTCATTCCGCGCACCGCGAGCGAGAACGAGCGCAACGTGCTTACGGGCTACCTCACGGCCAACGCTGACGCCGGCGAGGATTACGGCAAGCTCACGCTGCTCACCCTGCCCTCGCAGACGATTCCGGGCCCGGGTCAGGTGCAGAACCAGTTCAGTTCTGACCCGATCGTGGCCAATGACCTCGCATTGCTGCAGCGCGGTGAAACCGAAGTGTTGCTGGGCAACCTGCTCACCCTGCCCATTGGCGGCGGCTTCCTGTATGTGCAGCCGGTCTACGTGCGGTCGACAGGTGAGACGAGCTTCCCGCTGCTGCGCAAGGTGCTTGTGGCCTTTGGTGACTCGATCGCCTTCGAAGACACACTCGACGAAGCGCTCGACTCGCTCTTCGGCGGAGACTCGGGCGCCAACGCAGGTGACGGCGACGTCGACCCGACTGACCCGACCGAGCCCACCGACCCGACTGACCCGACCGAGCCCACTGACCCCACCGAACCGGGCGTCGAGATCTCGGCCGCGCTCGCACAGGCACTGCAAGACGCCCGCCAGGCTCTCCTCGACCGTCAGCAGGCTTACGCCGACAACGACCTGGTCGCGGCGGCCGAGGCTGACGAGCGGCTGCAGGAGGCCATCGAGCGCGCTCTCGC
>JAYUKK010000100.1:0-14987 GCA_043764515.1 Microbacterium sp. | reverse complement strand
TGATGTTGTCCATGCCGGAATCAGTGGAAGCTTGGGCGTTCTCGACGATGGCCCAGAAGGTAAGCTCATCGATCAGGTCGGCTACAGAACAGAAGGTTAGGGGTTCGAGTCCCTTCGGGCGCGCAAGGCCTTCAGCTTCGGCTGGGGGCCTTTCTTCGTCTCCGTGCGCAAGCCACGTCAGCGGCACCTGGCACAACTGAGCCCATGCTATGAGCGTGGTCCGACGCGGCTCGCCACGCCCGTTTATCCACCGGCTCACCGACTCGGAAGAAACCCCGAGCTCTGCTGCCATCGCGGCCGTCGTGTAGCCGGCCTCATCCATCGCGCGGCGCATTCTGTCAGCGACCCGCCATTGCGGAATTGTCATCGTCATGGGTAAACACTGGCAGATTACGCATTCATGCGCAAGACACGCCGATTCGAGTTCGCGGATTTGGACGTAATCTGCCATTCTTTGCGCATGACAGAACGAAAGACCCCGCACCCTGCTCTCGTCATCAGCACGCTCACGATCGCAGCGATCTCGATCGCCGCAGTGTTCTGGATGCCGGCGATCATCAACTGGCAGATCGTTCCGTGAGCGTCGAGTTGATGACCGTGTGCCTGCACCACAGTCGAGCAACGGGCACAGCAAAGATCGTTCTGCTCGGCATCGCAAACCATGATGGCGATGGCGGCGCGTGGCCGTCAGTCGACACCCTCGCACGCTATGCAAACGTGCACCGCCGCAACGTGCAGAAAGCGATCGACACCCTCGTGCGTCTTCACGAGATCGAGGTGGTGCTGCAGGGCGGGGGTCAGGCATGGATAGCCGACAGCCACCGCCCGAACCTGTACCGCATCACGCTCGAATGCCCCTCGACGTGCGACCGCTCACGCAACCACCGATCGCGTCGCGCAGCGCGGCTCGACCTCTTCGACAGTGGGGTGGCGGTAGCGCCACCCGGTGGCGAATTCGTCGCGAGTGGGGTGGCGGTAGCGCCACCCGAACCATCCACTAAACCAACCACAAGACTTAACAAAGAACCTCACCATTTCGCGCGCGAGCGCGAGTGCCCGGTTTCAGATCGGATCTCACCTACGGGCAAGCATGTTCGGCTCGACACCGGATGCTGTCTGAACTGCGGTGCAGACCTTCGAGAGAAGGTGCCCGCATGACCGACCTGACCGTGCCCGTCACGACACACATTCCCGGCCCGCTCTACCGCATCCTCCAAGCCGAGGCACGAAAGACCCGCCGCCGAGTCAGCGACCTTCTCGTCGAGCATGCCGCCCACAATCTGCAGGTTCAGATCAGCATCGACGAACCCCAGCGCACTTGGGTTCGCATGACCGACTCACTTCTGCACGAGGCCGCAGCCCTCTACCGCGGCAAAGCGAGCCAGGTCGAGATCGCCAAGACCCTCGGTGTCTCACGCTCCACCATCCGCAACCACTGGAACCGAATCACCTACGTCAGCAGTCAGGAGCAAGCCGCATGAACATCACCGCCCCCGCGAGCCGCCTGCGGTTCATCGCATCCGAACTCATCGACGAAGCAAGCCGGCACACGGGCGACCGTCGCGCCGCACTCTCACGAGCTGCACAACAGTGCGCCTCGGCCGCGATCAGCGTCGGCAACCTGGCCAAGATTCCAGCGACCTCGCTCGCATGGTCAGCCGTGCAACCCACCCTCGACGCAGCCGACGCCATCCACCACGCCGCGATCGACGCACTCGTGACAGCAACCCTCATCCGCACCCCCGAACTGCAACAGGAAGGCACCCCAGCATGAGCCACATCGACCGGGCCCGTGCCGCCGTCAACGGCCGCGACGAAGCACCCGAGGCCGACACTCCACACGTGCGCCGAGGCAAGCCCCGATGCGGGATTAGCAGCGTTCGCATGGGCGTGCGCGTGACCTGCATTCTGCCGATCATGCACGTAGGCCTGCACCAGTGCGGCGGTGTCTCATGGGATCGCGCTGGCATCGAGAGCCTCATCGAGTTGAGAGCAGCATGACCACCAAACACGAGGCCCACCTCGCCGAGGTCGAGAGCCGCGTCGAGAACATCATGCAACGCGCAGTAGCGGCGCAACTCATGGACGAAACTCTCGAGCCAGGCCGCTACGACACCGAAGCACTCACAATGCTCAGCGACTACCTCAGCATGACACCAGGCGAGCAGACGATCGCGTTCCTCGTCGCCGTGAAGGCCAACACCCTCAACTACCTGCTCGCCCACCCAGGCCAACGCGAGGCAATGGCCAAGCACGCCGAGAACGTCGTGCACGCCAGGCACGCAACACGTCGCCCCACCGAGAAAGGAACACCCGAATGACCACCAAGCCGAAACCCAAGGCACCACCCAAGCCCAAGCCGTTCACAGCATGCGCCGCCACCGCATTCCGTCGAGGCCGCACTGTCGCCTGCCAACTCCATGCAGGGCACGACGACCAACACCTCGACGCTGACAGCGGCATCACCTGGCGACGGGCAAGCGGCGACGCACTGTGATTCGCCGAGGCCCGGGCAGGTACGCAGACCCCGAAGCACCAGAAGAGAAGTGGGGCGGCAGGAAGGCGCAGCAGTACGTGCGCATGACCCTCGCCGAGTACGGCACCACGTGCTGGCTGTGCGGTCTGCCCGGGTCTAACAGTGCCGACCACATCATCCCCCGATCCAAGGGCGGCGCAGTCTACGACCTCGTCAACCTCGGACCGTCGCACCGCTCATGCAACAGCGCACGAGGCAACCGCGACGCCACCGATGCCAACCACATCGTGGAAGACGGCCTCGCGTTCTTTAGCCGCTAGCCCCTGGAAACCCGCGCGCAGCCCCTTCCATTTCTCCCCACACCGCCCAGAAAAACCCCGAAAACGACCAAGACGAGAAAACGATGACGACCGACAACCCGAACCAGCCGATGCTCGACGGCCTAGAACTCGGCTCACGTCAAAGCGCCCTCCGCGACGCCGTCATCACCACGATCCAAGCCCTCCACGACGACAAGCTGCTCCAACCTCGACACGCTGGCCTCGCGCAACTGGCGCTCGAGCTCGCCGACGCCGTCGCCCACGGCAACAGCCGAGGCCGAGCATCCGCCGCCGCAATGGCAGCCGCCCAACTGCGCGAGACCCTCATGGCACTACCCGCACCCGCCGACAAAGACATCATGGATCGGTTCGATGCGTTCGTCGACAGCCTGAAAGACAGCGCGTGACCGTGCCGCGCTGCGCCCTCGACGACTGCGTACTCGAACCCGGGCACGACTACGAGTGCATCCAGTGGAGCGGCTTCAAATACGCGACCCCACGCAACACCGGCGCCCGAACCGACGGCGGCAGAGTCGCCAAGATCGCGGCCGGCATCGGCAAGCCCGGCATGCCCTGGCAGCGACAGGTCTGGGACACCGCGCTTGAGCGCGGCGCGTTCGGCGAGCTCATCTACGAGATCGTGTTCGTCACCGTCCCCCGCCAGTCCGGCAAGACCACTCTCTACGGGCCCGTGCAGCTCGACCGATGCATCACGATGCCCGCCATCAAGACCTTCTACACCGCGCAAACCGGCAAAGACGCACGCTCACGATTCGGCGACCTCGTATCACTCGTGCAGGACTCGCCCCTCGACAGCATGCTCCGCTACCGCTACTCGGCAGGCGACGAGGGCATCCTGTTCCCGAACGGATCAGCACTCAAGCTCTTCGCCCCCGTCGTCGCAGCCCTCCACGGCGAGACCCCGCCGCTCGTCGGCATGGATGAAATCTGGGAACTCGACGAAGCACTCGGCGACGCCATACTCGAGGGCGCCATCATCCCCGCCCAGGTCACCCTCGCAGGCCAGCGACAGATATGGCTGCTCTCCACCGCGGGCGATGCCCGCTCAACGTTCATGCGCAAGTGGGTCGAGCGTGGCCGCGAGTCGGTACTCAAGCCCGGCACCAACCAGCGCCTCGCCTACTTCGAGGCCGCACTGCCCGACGGTGCAGACCCATACGACCGCCGCGCGATCGCCGCATTCCACCCCGCAGTCGGGCACACGATGTCGCTCGACGCGCTCATGGAGATCAGCGGGCAAGTCTCGCGCGCGACCTGGCTGCGCGCATTCTGCAACGTGTGGCTCGAAGCATCCGACCCTCTGTTCAGCAGCGAAGAGGTGACCGCCAACACGCGCGACCCCGACAGCATCCCGAACCTCTCCCATGTCGCCATCACCTACGAGATCGCACCCGACAACGAACTAGGCGGCGTGTTCGCCACCTGGCGCGACCTCGACGACGCACCCGTCACCCGCGTGCTGCACGTCGCCCCCGGCTCGATGTGGATGCATGACTACATCGTCGACCTCGTGCACAAGCACGCGCCCATCGTCGTCGGCGGCGATGACGGCGGCGCGACCCGACGGCTCACCGATCAACTACGCCGCACCCTCGGCGACGAAGCCATCACCACCGTCGGGGCGCGAGACTTCGGCACCAGCTGCGAAGGCTGGGTGACCATGTTCCGCGATCGTCAACTCAAGCTCGACGGATCGCGCACTATGACCCTCGGCCTCGCCCACCTCGTGCTCAAGCGCGTTGGCGACCTCACCCGATTCTCACGATCAGAGTCGACCGGGCCCATCATCTTCCCCATCGGATCAGCCGTCGGGATATGGCTCTACGACCACCGAGAAGCGCCGGCAGAAACCGCGCGCGTGTACTAACTGCGCAAAGTTGCCGCGACACGCCGTGCAATGTGCACTTTCGTGACAGATCATTCACCCTGACGACGTGCCCGGACCTCTCGCCAGACTCGCCAACCGCATCGGCCTCACGCCCCGCCGCACCCAGCGGCTCGGCATCGCCTCGCCCTGGCGCGCCGACGACATCCTCTCCGTCGCGACCCTCGCCGAACTCTTCGAACTCGGCGACTACCTACCCGTCACCCGACGCAACGCCCTCACGATCGGCACCATCGCCGCAGGCCGCCAAGTCATCGCCGGAACCTCTGGCCGACTCGAACACTTCGTGAAGATCAACGGCGGACGCGCACCCCGACAGCCCTCACTCTTTCAGCAGCCCGAGCCCGGCATCCCGCGCAGCATCACCTACACGTGGCTCTACGACGACCTGCTCTTCCAGCCCTGCGCATGGTGGCGAGTCGTCGAGCGCGACTCCTACAACTGGCCCTCCAAGGTGCTGCGCGTCGCCCCGGGCCGCGCCCGCCTCAGCGCCGACGGCAGCACGATCACGCACGACGGCGACATCCCGATCGAATCCCGCGATGTCATCCGCTTCGACTCGCCCCACGGCGAAGGGCTCCTCGACCGCGGCAACAAGACCATTCGCCGAGGCATGGCCATCGAACTCGCCGCAGCCCTCGCCGAAGACAACCCCGTGCCCGCGTTCGAACTGCACAACGAAGGCCCCGACCTCGACGACACGCAGATCGACGCACTCATGGAGCGATGGACCACCCGCCGCAAGCAGACCGGCGTCGCCTACACCTCCAAGAACCTCAAGGCCATCGCCCACGGCCAACACACCCCCCAGCTGCTCATCGAGGGGCGCCGCGCCCTCAGCCTCGACCTCGTGCGTCAGATGGCCCTGCCCGCATGGGCGGCATCCACCGCCGTCGACGGCGCGACCCTCACCTACGACAACCGCAGCCTCCGCAACTGGGAACTCATCGACCTCACCCTCGCCCCATTCCACCAAGCCGTCAAAGACCGCCTCTCGATGCCCGACATCACGCCCCGCGGATGGCAGGTCGACATCGACATCGACTCCCTCACCCGACCCGACCAAAAAACCCGCTTCGAGACCTACAACCTCGGCCTCGAGGGCGGCTACATCACGCCCGACTGGATCGCAGCTCAAGAGGGCTGGACCCCGACCACGCAGGAGACCCCGTGAAACCCAACCGCCGCCAACTCGACGCGCTCAACCGCGCCGGATTGCTCACCGGCCCCCGCTACGTGCAGGCATGCACGGAACTCGCCGCCGGCACTCTCGCCAAACTGCCCGAGATCAGCCTCCGCAGCCCCGCGACCAACGTGCGCCTCGCCGTCGACGCCGAAGGCAAGCTCACCGTGCACTGCGACACGATCACCCGCTACGACCAACTCATCGAGTCGCACGGTGTCATCATCCACGCCGGAGCACTCGTCCCGCGCACGCCCCTCTCGGCCGTCAAGATGCTGCGCGACCACGACCACGCTCAGCCCGTCGGCTACTGCATCAAGGTCGACGACACCGTGCAGTCGGCCAGTTTCGCGATCGCCGCCGACGAGGCCGACCGCGTGCGATCGGAATACGAGGAGAAACTGCGCGACGGCGTCTCCGTCGGCTTCTCGATCTACGACTACGAGTTCGACGAGGACTGGAACCTCCACGTTCTGCGCGCGGACTGGTACGAGCTCTCCCTCTGCGCGGTCCCCGCCGTCGCCGAGGCCGGAGTTAGCAGCATCTCAGCGACCATCACCAACAACCCTGAAAAGGAGCACGACATGACACCCGCACAGCTCGCCGCGGCACTCCGCGCGGGCACCATCACCAAGGAGCAGCACGACGAGCAGCTCCAGGCCCACCTCGCCGCACAGCGCGCCGAGGTCACCGGCAGCACCGAGACGGCACCCGTCGCCGACCTCGCCGCCACCGGCACCCCCGCCGCCGCATCCGCGCCGGTCGTCCCCCTCAACGTCGCGGCCGGTCCCGAGCCCGTCGCGCCCAACCGCCCCCACCTCGAGACCCGCGACCGCGGGTTCTCGCTCCAGACCGCAGCGCAGCACATCGCCGCCGCTGCGCAGACCGGACAGCCGCAGCGCGTCATGCTCGCGATCAGCGACGTGATCCCCGCCGACGACGCCGGTGAGGCATTCCTGCGCACCGAATGGCTCGGCAAGCTGTTCGAAGCCGAGGACGCACGCCGCCCCTGGATCGACGCCATCGGAACCCCCGGCCCCCTCACCAGCCTCAAGGGCAAGGGATGGCGCTGGACCGAGGGCGCAGCCCCCGAGGTCGACGAGTACAGCGGCAACAAGACCGAGGTGCCCTCCAACGACATCTCGACCGTCTCCGACACCTTCACGGCCTTCCGCATCGCGGCCGGCTGGGATGTCGACCGCGCGTTCATCGACTTCGCCGACGCCGAGTTCACCGCCTCGTTCCTCGAGGCCGTGGCCAAGAGCTACCGCCAGAAGTCGAACGCCGGCATCCGCACCCGCGTGCTCGCCGCCGCCCAGGCCCCCGGCGCCACCGTCGGCGGCACCGAGACCGTCGGCACGGGAAGCGTGCTCGCGCTGCTCAAGCAGCTGCGCCGCGATGTCAACAGCATCGACGGTGGACGCGCCAACCGGTTCTTCCTCGGCACCACCATGTGGGACGCCTTCGAAGACCTCAACAGCGACACCCTGCCGCTGTGGCTCCGCACCGCGAACGTTGGCATGGACTTCTCCGAGGAGACCGGCAACATCGGCGGCACCGTGCTCGAGCACGACTCCACCCTCGCCGCGGGCCAGGTCGTCGCCTTCGACAACCGCGCGCTCATGGTCAAGGAGCGCGCCCCGTTCCAGGTGTACGCCGACAACGTCCCCAAGGGCGGCGTCGACATCGGAGTGTTCTCCTACCTGCGCCTCGACGACCACGACCCCCGTCTGATCGTCAAGCGCACCTACGACGAGGTTCTGCCCACCTAGGCACCAACCTCCCGAAGCTCGCCCCGGCCGTCGGCACCGGCCGGGGCGAGCACCCACTCACCACCGAGGAGAGCATCATGCCCGCGACCTGGCACACCCCCACCACCGTCAAGAACGTGTGGAGCGAAGCCAAGAAACTCACCGACGCCACCCTCACAGAACTGCTCGACACCGCACAAGAGCAAATCATCGCCATCAAACCCGCCGGACTCGACGCGCCCCTCACTGGCGACGAGGAGGCGATCCCCGCCCGCATCGCCCGCCTCCACTGGCGACAAGCACAAGCCCTGCACGAGTCGTCGAAGGTCGGCAACGCAGACGGCTCGATCGGCATCGACGGCCACACCACGCCGCCCCGCTCCGCAGACTTCAGCGCAGCACTCATGCGCCTCGCGTTCCCCCCGCACCCCGGAGTCGGTTGATGAGCTCGCGCCAAGCACTCAAAGCCGCCCTCGAGGAGCAGCTACCCGAAACCATCCTCGTCACCGCCGACGCCGGAAACCTCACCACCCTCGACGCCTCAAGGACTGGCGGCATTCAGATCGTTCGCGCCGGATGGGCACCCGCCCCCTACGAGGGCCAGATGGTCGCCAACTGGGAACTCTGGTTATACATCGAAAGCACCGACCCCGAGACCGTCGAAGACGAACTCGAAAGCCTTTGGGCTGAGGTGCACGACCTACTCAAAGACATCGGCTGGATCGACTGGACCGCAGCCGAGATCACCATGCACCCCGACGGCCCGCAAGCCGTCCGCGTCACCGCGCAGACCATCACAACCACGAGCAGCTAGGAGAGAACACCATGACCCAGATCAACCACCAGATGCGTCGCGCAGCCAACCTGCGCGTGCGCATCGGAACCGACAACTTCGAGAAGCACGTGAACAACGTGACCTTCACCCCGACCGTCTCCCGCCAGTCCTGGCAGGGCGGCACCGAAGACAGCTTCATCGAAAGCGAAGACCTCACCGGCTTCACCGCCAACATCGACCTTGGCAACGACTACGACAACCCCGACAGCCTCTACCACCTCATCCGCGCCAACGCGGGCGACACGGCCGAGATCGAGTGGCAGCCGAACCCCGACAGCCCCTACACCGAGACCGCCACCATCACGTTCCCGCACCTCACCATCGGCGGCCCCCGTGGCCAGTATCACCAGCAGTCGATCGCCTGCATGTCAAGCAAGCCGGTCGCCGCATTCGCCACCCTCGTCGCGCCGGTCATCACCACGCTCACCCCCGACACGGGCGCCGCCGCAGGTGGCACCCTCGTCGCGATCGTGGGCACCGGATTCCGCCAGGTCACCGCCGTCACCTTCGACGGCACCGACGCCACCAGCTTCTTCGTCATCAGCCCGACGCTCATTCACGCCTACGCCCCCGCACACGCTGCAGGTGCGATCGACGTGATCGTCACCAACAGCGTCGACGACTCGGCCGGCAGCGAGTACACGTACACCGCATAATGCTCTCGATCCTCGAAAACGCTTCTCTCCAGGCAACCATCCTGGCGATGAAGCGCGCACCCGCCGACGTGCGCAGCGCCATGACGGCCGCCGCGCGCAGCGAAGTCACCCCACGGTGGCGGCGAGAGCTAGAGGGAAGAGCGCGCCCCGGTTTCGAGCGGCTCGTGATGCTGCGCGGCGCGGGCGCCTCGGTGTCGACCAACGGCATCGGCGTCCGCGCCGCCACAAGCCGCCGAGCTCTCCGCGGCGGGTTCGTGCCCGCTCAGGACTGGCCTGGCGTCGAGTTCGGTGCCCGAAACTTCCGAGCACGTTACAACCGCCAGAACCCCAGCGGCACAGGCACGCACACCGTCACCCGCACCCTCAACCGCCAGTTCCCCGGCCGCGTTTCACAAGGCCGCATCGCGTTCGACGCCGCCAGTGTCGTCGGCCGCACCTACGTCGCCGTATCCGTGGTCGCGATCGTCGACACGCTCCGCAAGAAGGCCAACGCAGAAGGGGGTGAATGATGGCTGGTAAAGGTATCGTCATCAACTTCATCTCCGACATTCGCCGGTTTCTCAAGGGCACCGACGACGTTGGCAAAGCACTCGACGAGGTCTCCGACAGCCTCGACGATGTCGCACGCGACGGCGAAGACGCCACCGAGAAACTCGAACGCAGCTTCAAGGACCTCACCAAAGCCGTCGACCGCGAGAGCGATGAAGCGGGCGACAAGATGGTCCGCAACTTCAAGCGGTCCGGTGATCGAGTGGAGAGCCAACTCGACGAGGTCACAGATGAGGCCAAGCAAAACGCCGCCGAGATGTTCTCTAGCTTCGACGGTTCTTTCGAGTCCATCGCCGACGCAGCGCAAAGCACTCTCGGCGGTCTCGTCGGGGGGCTCAGAGGAATCCCAGCCATCGCCGCAGTCGCCGCCGGGGCCGCAGGTCTCGGCCTCATCACCACGACGATCATCGATCAGCTCGACAGCGCCAAAGAACTCAAAGACGCACTCTCTGAGGCATACAAGTCCGCCGCCGAAGAAGGCCGCAACTACCTCGACGAAGCAACCATCATCGCCGCCGCCGCCGAGATCCTCTTCGACTCAGCCAAACGCGACGCGGCAGCCGCGGACGCCGAAAAGATCGGCGTCGACACCAACACCTACATTCGAGCACTCGCAGGCGACGCCGACGCACTCGAGTATGCAATCGCGCAAGCCACATCAGCTAGCGGCGACCTCGTGCGCGAGCTCGACTATGCGCGAGGCGGTGAAACGTGGTCACCTGCCGTGACCGCTATCGACACCGTGCGCGACAAGCTCATCGGGCTCAGCGAAACGCACGCTGACAACCGCGCCGCCGCGAGCCAATATCAGGACCTCGTCGTCGAGCAGAGCGCTGCGCAGCGCGAGCAGATCGAGCGTGTGCGCTCAACCGAAGAGGAACGCTGGGATGCACTCGGCCAGCGATATTCCGAAGCCGCCGGGCGAGGCCCGATCACGATCGCAACCGAACTCGAACAACCCGACGTCGAATCAATCCGCCGCAACACTCAGGGAAGCTTCGAGCGCAACCCGCTGAAAGTGCGCGCCCGACTCGTCACGCGAGAAGGCAAGGAGCTGACCTAATGCCCTCCCCCACCATCACAGGAGCGACGAGCGGCGACGAGACCACCCCGGTTCTCATCCGCCCGCATCGCACCACCCAAGAGTCGAGCACGATCGTGCACGACATTCAGGGCGCAGCCTCCCCATGGGTCAGCCTCAGCGCCGCGCGCAGCCGAGCAGGAACCCTCGAAGCTCTCTACGACAGCGAGAGCGCGACCGAAGCCGCCCGCGTGATGCTCACGGGCGCAGAACTCTTCGCCATCACCTACCCCGGCCGCACATCACTCGAACTCACGTTCGCGGTCACTGGCGCTCTCGACATTGAGCTGCAGCGTGACCGCCGCTATTGGGTCGTGCGCATCCCGTTTAGGGAGGTGGTCACATGATCGTCGACCAGCACGATGTGCGCATCTATGACGAGGCCGGCGTCGAGCTCGAAATGCTCGACAGTGGTGGCACGATCACCGCCGACCGCGGATGGAGCCCTCACGTTCAGGGCCGCATCACGGTGCGCCCGCCCGCCTCAGACGCCTCCACAGCGCCCGGTAACACGCTCACCATCGAACTCACGCAAAGGTTCGGCAGTTTTGCTCTCACAAGCGACCTCACCGAGATGTTCGGGGGCTTGACCACGGCCGCGCTCACCACCGCGTTCGCGGGCGGCACCACGGCGACGATCACCGCCCTGATCACGGCCGGGTCGTGGGTGTCGCCCGTGCGCGCTGCGACCGGCCGACAGTTCGAGCTGATCATCACGAAACGCACTCGCAGCCGAGGCGAGCACCAACTCGAACTCGCCAGCCGAGAGGTGCTGTTTCAGGACTGGCTGTGGTACGACGTCGACGCGAACCTCGAAGGCGAGCCGCTCACGTTCACCGCCGACACCGTCTCGCGGTTCGTCGAGCGCATCCTGGTCGCCTCACGTCGTGCACACTTCGGCGCAGAGGCCGCCATTCCGGTGTTGCTCGATCAGAGCAGCATCGTCGCGATCACCCCGTCTACGCACACGATCGAGGCCGGGGCGGGCACGTTCGCCGCGCTCGAGCAGCTGCTCACGCAAGCGCGCCAACGGATCTACTCGCCCGGGGATTCGACGGTAAGAATCGTCGACTACCCATTCACCGCGCCCGGGTCGATCACGGTGAGCGACACCACCAACCTCATCGACTGGGAAGTGTCGGAAGAACGCGACCGGCACACCCTCGTGCGCTTCACCGGCACCGACCTGAACCCAGCCGCCAAACCCATCTACAGCTCGACCGCATTCCCCGAACTCAACGCGCCGCCCGAGGTACTTATCGAGGCCCCTCACAAGCCCGTGCTCGTCACGGGGCTCGTGAGTCTCATCATTCCCGAGGTGCAGCCGTTTCTCGATCGTGTGGGGCTGGATGCGTCGCCCGTGCGTCTCGTGGTCGTCAGTGACTACTCGGTCATGCCCGGCTCGCCCATCACCTACACGCTCCCCGACGAAACCGCAACGAACGACACCATCGACGCGATCACCTGGCAACTCGGCCGCGCCGAAATGGATATCTGGATTTAGGAGCACACCATGTCACTCGTCAGCCCCGACGCCAACAACATTGGCCGCTACGCCGAAAGCACCTCGATCGGCACACAGTTCAAGAACTATATGAACCTCGGGCTGGCGGCCATCAGCGCCCGCCTCACCGTGTTGCGGCCTCGATATGCCGAGGTCACTGTCGGCCCCGCATCCGTGGCGAACAACGTCACCGCAACTCTCGGCACCGCGGGCACGTTGGCATTCACCGAACTTGCCGACGCTGAAGGCTGGCGCGACCCCACCACGAACCCCTCACGCATCACCCCCACCACCCCGGGCCGCTACTGGGTGTATATCGAGGTCGAGTGGGCATCCAACACGACCGGCCTTCGCGTCGTGCAGATCGCGCGAAACGGTGTCGTCAATAACCGGGTGCGCGACATCTTGCCCAGCGCCGCGAGCGACTCGGCTGGCTCGGCGCAGCTCGCCACCGAATACACGATGAACGGTACGACCGACTACATCACCTTCACCGTGCTGCAGAACTCGGGCGCCGCGCTGAACGTCACCGCCCGCGCCGTTGTGCGCTACCTCGGACCCGCCTGATGGTGAACCTCACAACGCCGGCCCCCGACCGCCCCGTGACATCGCCCTACGGGTGGCGACGGCATCCGGTCACGCTCAAGCCTCGGATGCACAACGGCATCGACTTCGGTGGCGTGTTCCCTGTGCTGGCCGCAGCGCCCGGCACGTTGGTCAGCAACCGGTACGACGCCGAGCTGGGCTGGGTCGTCACGATCGAGCACACCAAGACGCTTCGCACACAGTACGCGCACGGCGCGCACCGCTCACCGTGGCAAGTGGGGTCGAGCGTCGAGCGTGGCGCGTTCGTGTTCCTGTCGGGCGAAACCGGCCTCACCACGGGCCCGCACCTGCATTTCGCCGTGTGGGTACGACGTGCGCTCGTGTGGATGCGCGTCGACCCCGCCCCCTACCTGTTACAGCCCGCCCCAGAACCTCACGACGATGGAGATGACGATATGCCCCGAGTGATTCGCAACACTGCCGACCGGAAACTCGCCCCGAAGTATCACGGCGACGTCGCGATCGTGTCGCCCACCCTGCTACTGCGCAAGGTTGGCCCCGATGGTGTGTATGCCGACGCGGTCAACCAGCACGGCCTCACCGACGCGATCGGTGACGTGCGGTTTATTGGGCTGCTGAATCAGTACGGGTGGAATGAGGCTGACTGGCAGGCCGTGCGCGCCCTCGGCCTGTCGAATGCATGCATGCGGCCGGGCGGGGTGCCCTACGTCGCCGGTGGGGCCACGGTGGGCGTGTGAGCGAGACCGTGCTCGTAGCAATCATCAGCGGCTCGGCGCTGATCACAGCCTCAACGGTGCCCATCTTGCTCTCCACACGTCGCCACGTGAAGCAGGCCGTGTACCAGGTCAAGAACTCACACGAGACGAACCTTCGCGACGAGCTCGACGCACGCGATCGCGAATACCACCGCCGATTCGACCGAATCGAGCGGCACCTCGGAATCGAACCAGAACAGGAGCACACCCATGAGTGACACCCAGCAAGATGCAGAGTTCACCCCCACCGTCGAAATCGTCTACGACCCTCGCCGCGAGTGGAATGACGTCAGCCCGAAGGTCACCGCGGGCGCGCTCGGCGCCGCGGTCGCGACGATCGCCGTGTGGGGTGTCGAGAGCGGTTTCGCGATCGACGTGCCCGTGACCGTCGAGACCTCGTTCGCGCTCGTCGTCGCGTTTCTGCTCGGCTACCTCGTGCCCGACAGCCGCTAGTCGGCGACAGCGACCACGGTGCGGCGAAGGTGCTCGTGCTGAGTTTGCACGTAGCGCCTCGTCGTCGCCGGGCTCGAATGCCCGAGCAGCTCTTGCACCACGAACACGTCGCGGTCGACCTGATAGGCGAGCGTCGCGAACCGGTGGCGCAACGTGTGCAGGGTGAAGTCGCCGGGCAGTAGTCGAGTGGCGATCTTGCCCACCCAACGAGGGGATAGGTGCCCGCCGTCGTCGCCCGGGAAGGCGTACCCCGAGGGCAGTGCGCGCAGTACACGCGCGAGACCATCGGGCAAGGGCACGATGCGATCGCGATCGCCTTTGCCGTGCACGATGAGCGACCATCCTACGAGGTCTTGTGTGAGGTCTCGCGAGTGGATGCGTGCGATCTCTGAGCGACGCAAGCCGACCTCGGCAGCGAGCCGCAAGATGAGCCGTGCACGCACGTCACCAGCGGCGACAGCCTCACGGTAGACGAGTTCGGGCGTGGGTCGAGCCTTGCCCATGGATGCCTTCACGCGGGGCAGGGAGAGCGCCGGGTTTGTTTCTGTGCGGCCCGTAGCGATCGCCCAGCGGTAGAACGATAGGAAGGTCGAGCGGCGCCCGCGACGGGTCTCCACGGCCCATTCCTGGCGCGATGCGTAGGTGACTAGCTCACCGCCGGTGAGGGCCCACGGGGAGGCCTCGACGCGGCGCGCGAGGTGTTGCAGGTGTTGGCGTCGTGTGTAGCGCGTGGTCGGGGGAGTGCCCGCGGCTGTGGCGTGCTCGAGGTATTCCTCGATGGCTTGCCCCCACTGGTGAGAGAGAGTCATGGTGAGTTTGTATCGGAAAGCCCCGACACTGGCCCGGAATCGGGAGAAGTCGGCACGGGCCGCTCGGCCCCACAGCCTGCGCATCCTGACCGAACGATCGTCAAGGTGTCGCGGTCCACGTAGGTGATGCGCTCGGGCCAAC
>JAYUKK010000099.1:0-4226 GCA_043764515.1 Microbacterium sp. | reverse complement strand
CAAGCTCGGCCGCATCCCGCAGACGGTACGCATCGACATGAACGAGGGCCGGGCCCTCTTCGCGGGGGTGTGTGCGGGCCAGCACGAACGTCGGGCTCGTGACGGTGCCCCGCACGCCGAGCGCCGCCCCGAGCCCGCGCGTGAACGTCGTCTTGCCCGCGCCGAGCTCACCCGTGAGAAGAACGGTGTCGCCGGCGCGCAGTTCTGCGGCGAGAGCGGCGCCCAGTTGGGCCATCGCAGCCGGATCGGCAATCGACAGAGTGACGGGCACGATCAGGCCGTCGTCCGGTGCACGCGGCGGCCCAGCCGCGTGACGAGCTCATACGCGATCGTGCCCGCGGCATCGGCCCACTCGTCGACGCTCGGGTCGCCCACTGCCGGGTCTCCCCACAGCACGGCGCGATCGCCGAGAGCGACGGGCGCGTCGCCCACATCGACGATGAGTTGATCCATGGCAATGCGCCCCACCACTCGGTGCACTGCGCCACCGATGCGCACGGGAGCGTCGACCGCGGCGCGCGGCACGCCGTCGGCATAGCCGAGCGGGACGAGGGCCAGCGTTGTCGGCGCGGTCGTGCGATGCAGGTAGCCATACGAGACGCCGCTGCCCGCCGGCACCCGCTTGAGCCCGACAATGCGCGCGCTCAGCTGCATCGCGGGCACCAGCGGCAGCGTGCCACGCAGGTGACGCTCCGGAGCAATGCCGTAAAGCGCGAGGCCGAGCCGCACCATGTCGTAGCGGGCGGCCGGGTGGTCGAGCGCCGCGGCCGACGCGGCGAGGTGACGGATGCCCGGGTCAAGATCGACCGCACGCACCGCATCCAGAAAGCGCTCGAAAGCGACCACTTGCGCGCGGTCGTCATCGGGTGACGTGTTCGATAGGTGGCTGAAGACACCCCCGAGATGCACGGTACCCGCGGCGACCGCGGCGGCGAGCTCGTCAAGGAGCGTTGGCCACTCGGCCTCGACCACGCCATTGCGCGAAAGCCCAGTGTCGACTTTCACGTGCACGGTCGCGCGATGGCCGGTCGCGGCCGCCCGTGCCAGTTGCGTTCGCGAGCTCACCCCGAGCGTGATGCCCGCCTCGGCCGCAGCAGCGAAGTCGGCGTCGGGGTCGTGGAGCCACGCGAGCACGGGTGCGTCGATGCCCGCGGCTCGCAGCTCGAACGCCTCGTCGAGGTCGGCGACGCCGAGGTGATCGACACCCGCTTCGAGGGCGGCCCGCGCCGCCGTCACGGCCCCGTGGCCGTAGCCGTCCGCTTTCACGATGGCCATGCTGTGGCGCGTTGGCACAAGTCGTCGCATCGTCTCCGCGTTGGCAGCGATCGCTGCCGCAGACATGCGCGCCTCGCGCAAGGGCCTGGTCACGACTCGGCCACAACGAAAGCAATGGCGGCGCCGGCGTCGTGCGACATCGAGACGTGCAACGAGCCGATCCCCCGCGAGGCGACAATTTCCGCTGCGCGCCCGCTCACCACGAGATCGGGATTGCCCTCGTCGTCGGCAATCACTCGCATGTCGTGCCAGCTGATGCCGTCGGTCGCGCCCAGCGCCTTCAAGAGCGCCTCTTTCGCCGCGAAGCGACCGGCGAGTGACCGCAGCGGTAGCTCGCGCTCGTTCTCGGCGAAAAGTCGATCGCGCAGCCGAGGCGTGCGGTCGAGAGCGCGCTCGAACCGAGCCAAGTCGACGATGTCGACGCCTATTCCGACGATCCGCCCCATTGCGCGCCCGATGTCCCTGTCGACCCGGCTACTCGACCGTGACCGACTTGGCGAGGTTGCGCGGCTGGTCAACGTCGAGGCCCTTGGCGGCGGCGAGTTCCATGCCGAAGATGTGCAACGGCACCACCGCAAGCAGTGGCTCGAAGAACGGCGAGGCGAGCGGAATACGGATCACTTCGTCGGCGTGCGGGAGCACGGCCACATCACCCTCTTCCGCGATCGCGATGACCCGGGCGCCGCGAGCGCGAATCTCTTGGATGTTCGAGACAACTTTGGCGTGCAACGAACGAGGGTCACGCGGGCTCGGGACGATCACGAACACGACCTGCCCGGGTTCGATAAGCGCGATCGGCCCGTGCTTGAGTTCGCCCGCCGCGAAGCCCTCTGCGTGGATGTACGCAAGCTCCTTGAGCTTCAGCGCGCCTTCCAGCGCGACGGGGTATCCGACGTGCCGACCCAAGAACAAAACCGAGCGGGTACCCGACATCCAGTGGGCGAGTTCTTTGATTCTCTCGCCCGTCGCGAGAACAGCCGTGAGCTTCTCCGGCACGGCCTGAAGCTCTGCTACCAGCCCGCGCGCGCGCTCGGGGCTCAGAGTGCCACGCACCTGACCGAGCTGCAGCCCGAGCAGGTAGATCGCGGTGATCTGCGCGACAAAGGCCTTTGTCGACGCCACGGCGACCTCGGGGCCGGCGTGGGTGTAGATCACGGCATCCGATTCGCGCGGAATCGTCGCGCCTTGCGTGTTGCAGATTGAGAGAGTGCGGGCGCCCTGTTCACGGGCGTACTTGACAGCCATGAGGGTGTCCATCGTCTCCCCCGACTGACTGATCGAGACGACAAGCGTGTTCGGCGTCAGAACCGGCTCGCGGTAGCGAAACTCGTGAGCGAGTTCGACATCGACCGGAATGCGCGCCCACTGCTCGATTGCGTACTTGCCGACCATCCCGGCGTAGGCCGCGGTGCCGCACGCGATGATGAGCACGCGATCGATGCTTGACAGCACGTCCTCACCGAACGCCGTGACCTCCGGCAAATCAACCAGGCCATCGTGAACGCGACCAAGGATGGTTTTCGCCACCGCCTCGGGCTCTTCGCTGATCTCTTTCGCCATAAAGCTTGACCAGCCACCCTTTTCGGCGGCCGAGGCATCCCAATTCACCTCGAAGGTGTTCGGTGTCACGGGTGCGCCCGTGAAGTCAACAACCTCAACGCTGTCGGGTCGAATCGTGACCACCTGGTCTTGCCCGATTTCCATTGCGTGGTGGGTGTACTCGACGAATGCGGCAACGTCCGAGCCGAGAAAGTTCTCGCCGTCGCCGAGGCCGATGACGAGCGGCGAGTTACGGCGAGCGCCGACGACGACGTGAGGCTGGTCGGCGTGGACGGCGAGCAACGTGAAGGCACCGTCGAGTCGATTGACGACGCTCAACATCGCCCGCGTCAGATCGCCCGTCTCGCGATACGCGTCGCCCACCATGAGTGCGGCGACCTCGCTGTCGGTCTGCGAACTGAAGCTGTGTCCGAGTGCGAGCAGTTCGGCCTTGAGCTCGGAGAAGTTCTCGATGATGCCGTTGTGAATCAGCGCGAGCTTGCCCCCGTCGCCCAGATGCGGGTGCGCGTTCTCGTTGGTCGGCCCGCCGTGAGTGGCCCACCGCGTATGACCGATGCCGGTCTGGCCGTCAGCCATCGGGGCGGCCGCGAGGTCATCACTCAAGATGCCGAGCTTGCCGGCGTGCTTGCGCGTGTCGAGGTGGCCATGGTTGTCGATGATGGCGACACCCGCAGAGTCGTAGCCCCGGTATTCGAGCCGCTTAAGACCGCCCAGGAGAACCTCGACGCTTCCCCGGGTTCCGACATACCCCACGATTCCGCACATAACCCGCAATTCTAGGCCTCCCACCCCAATGGAATTCCCGGGGGTACTGTGGTGCCGGTGAGCGATCCGAGCGCAGCGCGCGATTCCAGCCCGTTCGACGAGATCGATCGGCATCAGTGGGCAACGCTCGCCCCGACGACCGCGCACCCGCTCACCGAGACCGAACTTGTTCAGTTGCGGGGCCTTGGCGACTCGCTCGATATGCGAGAAGTTGACGACGTCTACGTGCCACTCAGTCGGCTGTTGAGCCTGTACGCCGTCGGAGCGCGCGACCTGCACCAGGCGACCCGAAGTTTTCTCGGCGAGCCCGGCCAGCACACGCCGTTCGTCATTGGCGTGGCCGGCTCGGTGGCAGTCGGAAAGTCGACGATCGCCCGGCTGCTCCGCGAGCTGTTGTCGCGCTGGCCCGATACCCCGCGTGTCGAGCGCGTCACTACCGACGGCTTCTTGCTCAGCACCCACGAGTTAAGCCGACGCGGAATCCTGCATCGCAAAGGGTTTCCCGAGTCGTATGACCGCCGCGCCCTGCTTCGATTCGTTGCCCGCGTCAAGTCCGGCGCCGATGAAGTGCGCGCTCCCGTCTACAGCCACTTGAGCTACGACCGGGTGCCGGGTGCCGAAATCAT
>JAYUKK010000098.1:0-4239 GCA_043764515.1 Microbacterium sp. | reverse complement strand
GTGATGGGCTGACCGCGGTCAGCCTCGGCGATGACGGTGTAGGCACCGTCGCCCGAGATGTAGCCCTGCCCTGTGCCCTCGCGGTACTGATTAGCGAGGTCGTCGTTGGAAGTGCATCCGGCGAGGGCGATGGCACTCATGAGTGCGACCGCCACGACGGCGATGCGAGTCGAGCGCATGGTCACACGGCCCCCAGATCGGTGGCGCCCGCAAGCAACTCGGCCCCGCGCTCGTGGTACCCAACTTCGGTAAAACGACCGTCGACGAACGCGAAGCTCGTGACACTCGAGAGCGAGCAGCGCCGCTTGCGCGGGTCGTGATGCAGCGTCTCGCCGGCGAGAGCGCGGTGCACCATCCAAATGGGCAACTGGTGGCTCACCATGACGACCTCACCCGCGTCGACGGCATCGCGTGCGTCGTGCATGGCGGTGAGCATGCGTGCCGCGACATCGGCGAAGGGCTCACCCCACGTGGGCACGCGCGGGTTGCGCAGCAGGCGCCAGTGACGCGGGTTGGCGAGTGTGCGCAGGTTCATGCGCTTGCCCTCAAAGCGATTGGTCGGCTCGATGATGCGCGGCTCGGTACGAATGTCGAGTCCGAATGCCTCGGCCCACGGGGCGGCCGATTCTTGCGCGCGCTGCAGCGGGCTAGCAAAGAGCGCGGTCACCGGATGCCCCGCCAAACCCGTGACCGCCGCGGCGGCCATGCGGTGCCCGAGGTCGCTGAGCCCGAAGCCCTCGAGTCGTCCATAGAGTACGTGGTCGGGGTTGTGCACCTCGCCGTGGCGCACGAGATGAACGAGGTCGGCCGGCATGCGCCCAGTCTAGAGTTCGGCGCCATTGCGACCGCTGAGAGCGGCACCCCGCCCCACCTCGCCCGATCGAGCGCCCGCCCGCCCGCCGGTAGACTCGATTCTCGTGACTCGCACCGTGGTATCTCAGCTCTCCGCTCTCCCCGACGGCCCCGTATCGGTGGCCGGGTGGGTCGAGACCGTTCGCGACCAGAAAAAGGTGCAGTTCGTCATCCTGCGCGACGAGTCAGGGGCGCTTCAGCTCGTCAACCCTGCGACGAGAGACCTCGAAGCCGACGCCTCCGCCGAGGATCAGGCCGCAGCCGCTCTCACCGAGACGCTCGGTGCCCTCGCGCACGGAACGATGATCCGCGTCACGGGCGAGCTCAAGCACGACGAGCGCGTCAAGCTGGGCGGCCTCGAAGTGAAAATCGCCACGCTCGAGGTCGTGAGCGAGGCGTTGCCCGAGACGCCTATCGCCGACGACTCGAGCCTCGACAAGCGCCTCGACTGGCGTTTTCTTGACCTGCGCCGCCCCGAGGCGAGCCTCATCTTCAAGATTCAGACCACCTTCGAGCACGCGCTGCGCACGTGGTGGGTCGAGCGCGACTTCATCGAGATTCACACCCCCAAGCTCATGGCGAGTGCTTCCGAAAGCCGGGCTGAGCTGTTCGAGATGGAGTACTTCGACACGAAGGCCTACCTCGCGCAGAGCCCGCAGTTCTTCAAGCAGATGGCCCAGCCGGCCGGCTTTGGCAAGGTCTTCGAAATCGCCCCGGCCTTCCGTGCCGACCCGTCATTCACCTCGCGCCACGCCACCGAGTTCACCTCGATCGATGCCGAGGTCAGTTGGATCGACTCGCACGACGACGTCATGCAGATGCACGAGCAATTGCTCGTGGCGGGGTTCACTGCGGTCGTCGCGAAGCACGGTGCAGCAATTGAGGCCGCATTCGGTGTCGAGGTGAGCGTTCCCACGACACCGTTCCCGCGCATCCCGCTCGCCGAAGCGCGTCAGATTGTGGCCGAGGGGGGCTACGAGATTCCCCGGGCCGATGGAGACCTCGACCCGGAGGGCGAGCGTCGGTTGAGCGCGTGGGTGAAGGCGAACCACGGCAGCGACTTCGTGTTCGTGACCGACTACGCCACGGGAATTCGCCCGTTCTACCACATGCGTCGCGAGGGTGACCCGACGATCACGAACAGCTACGACCTGCTCTACAACGGCACCGAAATCTCGACCGGTGCGCAGCGCGAGCACCGCGTCGACGTGCTGATCGCGCAGGCACGGGAGAAGGGGCTCGAGCCGGAAGAACTCGAGTTCTACCTCGACTTTTTCCGCTACGGCGTGCCGCCGCACGGCGGCTTCGGCATGGGCCTCGCGCGCGTGCTCATGCTCATGCTCGGGCTCGGGTCGATCCGCGAGACGACTTACCTGTTCCGCGGCCCCACGCGTCTTCTTCCGTAGGAGCGGCATCCGGTAGGTGTGCCTGTGGACGCAACTGCCGATCTCAGGAAGTCGCGTCGAGACCTAGCTGCCTGAGGCAACCGATCACGGATGACGTGGTCGCGGGCTTCGTCAGGTACGCGTCGATGTGTCCGCCGGTTTCTTCCGGGGGCGCGGGGTGGTCGACGAGCCCTGTTATGAGCACGAAGGCCGGGCGGTCAGGCCCCTCGGCCAGTCGACGAGCGAGGTCTTCGCCCGTGCCTCCGGGCATCGAGAAGTCGGCCAGCACAACCGTCGGATGGTGTGTTTCGACGAGTGTGGCAGCCTCATTGACGTCCGAGGCTTCCATCACGTCCCAGCCCTCGCGCCGCAACACGTGCGCCAAGACCAGGCGCGCCACCATGTCATCGTCGACAACCAAAGCCTGCTTCGTCATGTCACTCATCCCGTGGCGCGTGCATCATGAAGACCTGATCGAATCCCGTGAGGCTGAACACTCGGAGGGCCTCAGGCTCTCGCGGCATGATCAGGTACACGTCGCCGCCGCGAGCGCGCATGGTGCGCCGCGCATTGATGAGAACCGCGAGGCCGGCACTGTCGAGGAACGCGAGGGCTTCGAGATCGAGCACCAGGTGGGTGCAGTCGTCGAGGCGGGCATCGGCGAGAACCTCGCGCACCTCCGCGGCAACGAGAGCGTCGAACCTTCCCGAACTGGTGAGAACGGCTGTTCCGGCGGCGGGAACCTCCAGCTCGACCCGGTGGGCGTTGGGATCGGAATTCCCCGGCACAAGGGGCTCAGTCATCCGTCTTCTCCTTCTGCGTCAACGTGCGATGAACGACGAGCGTGAGCCGGTTCGTGTCAGCGATCCTCTCGTATCTGAGTTCGTCGACGAGGCGGCGCGCGATAGCAATGCCATACCCACCCTCACTGGGCTCCTCAGGAAGCCCCGCGTCTGCACCGCTTGCATCGAACGGGTGGCCGTTGTCGGCAACCGTGACCTCGACGCTGTGCGGCCCCCGGTGACCCTCAATACGCACGGTCGCGTTTTCTGCCAGCCCGGCGTGATCGATGACGTTCATGCAGACCTCGTGCACAGCGAGTTCGAGTCGAGATCGCAGCCCCATCGCCTCGTCCTGCGGTATTTCAGACAGCAACTCGTCGAGCCACGAGCCCAACTCGCGAAGAGCGAGCGGAGTTGCGGCAATCACGAGCGTCGGGCGACCCGGCCTCGTTTTGCCGACGGCGTGCGACTGAACGATGACGAGCGTCTGATCATCGCTCGAGGGCATTCCCGCACCAAAGGCCGCGACCGCATCGATGACGTGCCGCCCGAGCTCCCCCGCGCCGCGACGAGAACTGAGAATCAGGTCGTTGAACCGGTTCATTCCGAACATCTCGCCGTTAGCCGCTGTCTGCTCAGTGAGACCATCGGACCCGATGATGATCATGTCGTCAGCCTTCAACGTGACCGTCACCTCACTCGCCCGCAGTCCTTCAACCACACCGAGCGGTGGGGTCGAAGGCGGGACCGCCGAGACATCGCCTGAGAGCGACAGAATCACCGGTGAATGACCGGCATTCGCGAGCCGCAGGGTTCCATTGCTCGGCCGGAAGCTGCCGACAAGAGTCGTGATGAACAGACCAATCTGATCGAGATAGTCGTAGAGCTGTCGGTCGATCGCGGCCAGTACGTCCGAGACGCTGTCGGACTGACGATTCGTGATCGAGAGCCGGGCGGCACTGACGACCTGCGACATGATGACCGCAGCCGGCAGGCCCTTCCCCGCGACATCGCCCACCGCGAACCACAGTTCGTCCTGCTCGACCACCATCGTGTAGAAGTCGCCGCCCGCCATTCGCGCGGGTGTGCAGACCGCGAAAATCTCAACCCCCGCCAGTTCGGGCATCGCGCTGCTGAGAGAGGCCTGGGCGAGCCGCGAAGCCAGGTCGATTTCGCTCTGCATGGCCCCGCGCAAGAGCTGCTCGCGCTGGAGTTCTTGG
>JAYUKK010000097.1:0-4269 GCA_043764515.1 Microbacterium sp. | reverse complement strand
GCGCCGGCCGCCGACGGCGCCTCGTTCGCCGTGCTGACAGGCATCGGCCGGCCACACCGGTGGCCAGAACTCTCATCGTCACGGGTCACCGCCGTGCTCGAGCAGTGCCGACGCTGGCGATCGGTCATCGTCGTGGACGCGGGCTTCAGTCTTGAGACCGACGAAGAGATCAGCAGCGATCTGCTCGCACCCCGCCGCAACGCTGCGACGGTGGCCGCGTTGCGGGCTGCCGACGATGTCGTGGCGGTCGGCGCAGCCGATCCGCTGGGGTTAGCTCGCCTACTGCGCACGCACGCTGACCTGCTCGAGACGCTCGATGGTGCGCGAGTGCGCATCGTGGCGAATCGCGTGCGGGCATCCGTTCTCGGTCTTGACCCGCACGGGCAAGTTCGGCAGACGCTCGATCGATTCGCGGGCATCCGCGACGCCGTGTTGATTGATGATGATCGGGATGCCGCCGACGCTGCCCTGCTCACCGCCCGCCCGGTGCCGCTCGCTGCGCCGCGCTCGTCGTTGAGCCGCGGCATCGCCGAGCTCGCGGACGCGCTCGGGTTTGCGCGCGAGCCGGCGACGGGCGCCGGCCCGCGCTGGGTGCAGCGCCTCAGCGCTCGACGAGTGGGCTAGCCGCCCGCGCGCGGGCCAGCCCGTCGCACAGCGACTAGCCTGGACGCGTGTCGACGCTCTCTGATCTGGTGCATGAGCACAGCGATGCCGACGAGGTCGACATTGAGTGGTTGCACTTGCTCATCGCCGACGGGCAGCTGATCGCCGACCTCGCCTTCGCCGACATCGTGTTGTGGGTTCCCACACGCACGGGCTCGTTCGTGGCCGTCGCCCACACGCGGCCCTCGAGTTCGGCCACGCTCTTCTACCGCGATTTCGTCGGCCAAGAGATCAAGCCCGAGTGGCGCCGACAGGTGACGCAAGCCTTCGAGAGTGCGGCCATCGTCGACTCGTCGGCGCCCGACTGGTACGAAGAGACGCCCACGCGCATGCGGGCTGTGCCGGTGCTGCGGCGCGGCGGGCGGGGCGGCAAAGCCGTGACCGAGCATCCGATCGCCATCATCACGCGGCACACCAACTTGAGCGAAGCGCGCATGCCCAGCCGCCAAGAACTCACCTTCAACGAGTGCGCCAACGATCTCTTTGCCATGATCGCCGCCGGCGACTTTCCTGACCTGGCAGCCCCCAGCGGGCCGCGCCGTGGCGCCCCGCGCGCGAGCGACGGACTCATCAGGCTCGACCTCGACGGCATTGTCACCTTCGCGAGCCCGAACGGCCTGAGCGCCTTCAACCGCATGGGCTTTGCCGGCGAGCTCGAAGGCCAATCGCTCGCGAGCGTCACCACCACCCTGCTTTCGGGGCGGCCGCAGCAGGTCGACGAGTCGCTGCCGCTCGTCGTCACCGGTCGTGCACCGTGGCGCACCGACATTGAGTCGCGCGGCGTGACCGTGACGCTACGCACGATTCCACTGCTGCTCCAGGGGCGGCGCATCGGCGCGCTCATTCTGGTGCGCGACGTCAGCGAAGTGCGGCACCAAGAGCGCGAGCTCATCACGAAAGACGCGACGATTCGCGAGATTCACCACCGGGTGAAGAACAACCTGCAGACGGTCGCCTCGTTGTTGCGCATCCAGGCCCGTCGCTCCCACGCCGACGCGACGCGGGATGCCCTGACCCAAGCCATGCGCCGCGTCGCCGCGATCGCCGTTGTGCACGACACCCTCAGCGAGGGCCTCAACCAAAACGTCGACTTCGACGTGGTGTTCTCGCGCGTGCTCATGCTCATCGCCGAAGTGGCGTCGAGCCACAACACGGTTGTGCGCCCGCTCTCGACGGGGAGCTTCGGCACCCTGCCGAGCGAATACGCCACTCCGCTCGCGCTCGCCCTCACGGAGCTCGTGACGAACGCCGTTGAGCACGGCCTCGAGGGTCGCCCCGACGGTGAGGTCGAGATCATCGCCTCACGCACTGACGAGTCACTCTCGGTCAAGGTTCGCGACAACGGCGGAGGAATGCCCGAGGGCAAAGTGGGCTCGGGCCTCGGCACGCAAATCGTGCGCACGCTCATTCAGGGCGAGCTCGGCGGCACGATCGACTGGCACACCCTCGAGGGCGAAGGCACCGAAGTGACGATCGACATGCCGCTGCTGTACCTCAAGCGCCGGGCCTAGCGAGCGCTGGGCCTAGCAAGCTCCGGGCCTAGCAAGCTCGGGGCCTAGCCAGCGCACAACAACGCCCCGGGTGCATCGGTGAGATGCGGCCCCGGGGCGCTGTGGATGTTCGAGTGAGCGTTAGCTCGCGCGGCGAGCACGCGCGGCGCGGCGCTTGAGGGCGCGACGCTCGTCCTCGCTTAGACCGCCCCAGACGCCCGAGTCTTGGTTCGTCTCGAGGGCGTACTGCAGGCAGGTTTCGGTCACCGAGCACCGGCCGCACACGGCCTTAGCCTTTTCGATCTGGTCGACCGCGGGGCCGGTGTTGCCGACCGGGAAGAACAGCTCGGGGTCCGCGGTGAGGCAGGCTGCTTTGTCGCGCCAATCCATGAGGAAGTGCTCCTTTATTGTCGGTCAGGTAGCACGCGCCGAAGGTTGACAGACGCGCTACATCGTCGGTGCTCGCACCAACGAATTGGTGAGAGAGAAGGTTTTGGGAAAGTTCGCCCACCGCTCTGTAGGCATCACATCAACCTCATATAGGTTCTCATAGGCTGCTTGTCAAATCAATAGGTTCACAGGGGATGGTTGGCATGGAAGACACCCGACGTTCGCCTTTTGTCACCGTGCTCGTTATCTTGCTCGCGGCGCAGTCGGCGCTCATCGTCGGCGCGACGGCGTTTCTCGTCATTGAACTATTGCTTGCCGAAGCGCAGTTTCCGCCCACGGCCATCGCGCTCACCGTTCTCGTGCTGCTCGCGGCGATCTGGCTCATTGCCATGACGATCGGCGTGCACCGCGGCAGGGCCTGGACGAGGGGGAGCGTGCTCACCTACGAGTTTCTGCAGCTCGCGATCGGTGTCGGGAGCGTGCAGGGCTTTATTCCGCGGCCCGACATTGGCTGGTGGGTCATCGCGACCGCCGTTCTCGGCCTCGTGCTCATTTTAAGTACGCCCGTCACGCGGTACCTCGACCGGCGCGACTAACGGGCTCATTCTCTCGTCGAGGCCGAGCGCCGAGTTGCCGGGCTCAGTCTCTAGTCGAGGCCGAGCTTCTTGCGCAGGCTCGCGACGTGGCCCGTGGCCTTGACGTTGTATAGGGCGTGCTCGATGGCCCCCTTCTCGTCAATGACAAAGGTTGAGCGGATGACGCCCATGACGGTCTTGCCGTACATCGACTTCTCGCCATAGGTGCCATAGGCGTTGTGCACGGTGAGGTCGGGGTCGCTGAGCAGCGGGAACGGCAAGTGTTCTTCGGCGGCGAACCTCTGGAGGGCATCCGGACCGTCTTTTGAGACGCCGAGCACGACGTAACCGGCGCCCTTCAGCGAGGCCAGGTTGTCGCGGAAGTCGCACGCTTGCGTCGTGCAGCCAGGGGTGCTCGCGGCGGGGTAAAAGTAGAGCACGACTTTCTGGCCGGCGAAGTCGGCGAGCGACACGTGCGCGCCGTCTTTATCGGGAAGCGTGAAAGCGGGGGCCGGGGCACCGGCCTCGAGACGGGACTGGGCCATGAGGGCTCCTTCGCGGGGTTCGTGGGTGGCGGTGCTGTGCGCCGACTCGGCAACAGCAGTGTAGCGAGATCGCCGTGCCATACGCCGTGTAGCCAGGGCGTCAATGAGCAGCCCGAGCGACACCGCCACGACAATCGACACGGCGATGGCGACAAGAGGCAGGTCGGCAAACACGATGCCGAAGACCGACCCAATGATGCTGTTGTACACCGCCCAGGCGACTCCCGCACCGGCAGAGAGCGGCAGAAATCGGGAGAACCGCATGCCACTGGCACCCGCCGTCAGATTCACCGCGATGCGTGCGAACGGAACATACCGAGCGGTAAAAATCAGTGCCGCAGGCCGGGTGAGCACGGCATGACCAGCCCGCTTGATTGCGCGCTGCACGGGTCGTACGCGTTGCCACCTCCATCGGTCGATTCCGGCACGGCGCCCGAGGGCAAAACACAGAGCATCGCCCGTGATTGCGCCGGCCGCGGCGACAACGATCACGAGCACGAGAGGGGGTTGGCCCGTTGCTCCCGACAGAGTCGCGAGCGCGACGACGGCTGTTTCACTCGGCACGATGACCAAGAATGCGTCGCTCACCACCAGTAGGTAGAGAGC
>JAYUKK010000096.1:0-15365 GCA_043764515.1 Microbacterium sp. | reverse complement strand
GCTGTCGTTCACGATTGCGAACGACTGGGGCCAGCTGTCAGTCGTCATCGGGCTCGTCGTGCTCGGCCTCGCGCAGGGCTGTGTCGTCGCGCTCGTGTTCAACTCTCTGCTCACGTCCGCACCGCGGGAGAACGCCGGCGACGTCGGGGCCATCCGCGGCTTGACGCACAACCTGTCGGGCAGTGCTGGCATCGCTGTGGCATCGGCGTTCGCGGTCGGCCTGCTGACCTCGGGGGCGTACGCCGCGGCAAACGACTCAGAGATCTTTACCCCTGAGATCGTTCAACAGATCAACTTCGACAACGTCAACTTCTTCACGAACGCTCAGCTCGAGCAGGTTCTGACCGAGCGCACGGACGCGACGGACGAGCAGATCGCTTACGCGGTAGACCAGTTCACGCAATCGCGACTCGACGCGTTGCGCACGACGATGCTCGTGCTCGGCGGTCTCGCTGCTCTCGCGATCGTGCCCGCGCGCCGCATGCCGGGCTTCCAGAAGGACGACCTCTACGTGGGGTCCCCCGAGTCGGACGAGAAGAAGAGCTAGCGCTCTCCATGACGAAGGCCCCGGTGCAGCGCACCGGGGCCTTCGTCATGCATCCGTCGCCGGCGCCCGCTGACTACGCGATGAAGCGCGACTCGATCGTCGCCAGCAGCGTGCGCACCGAGACGCCCGTGGCGCCGGCGTCGAGGTAACCGTAGGCCGGCCCCTCGTTGACAGCCGCGCCCGCGATGTCGAGGTGCGCCCACGGAATCTTTGAGCCGTCGGCGCGGGTACCCACAAACTCGCGCAAGAAGATGCCCGCGACGAGCATGCCGCCGTCGCGGTTGCCCGGCTTGAGGTTGGTCATGTCGGCGAAGCGCGAGTCGAGCTGCGAGCGCAGTTCTTCGGGCAGCGGCATGTGCCAGTGCGGCTCGCCCGCGGCGGCGCCCGCCGCGACGATCTCGCCCACGAGCTCGGTGTCGCCCATGACACCGACGGTGCGGCGGCCAAGAGACACGATCGCCGCACCCGTCAGGGTGGCGACGTCGATGATCGCATCGGGGTTTTCTTCACTCGCGAGCACCATGCCGTCGGCCATGACGAGGCGACCTTCAGCGTCGGTGTTCATGACCTCGACGGTCGTGCCGCCGCGCATCGTGAGGATGTCGTTGACGCGAATTGCCGTGGACGAGATCAGGTTTTCGGCCATGCACAGATAGGCGGTGAGTCGCACCGGCAACCCCAGTCGGGCGGCGGCAAGAATGACGCCGAGCAACACAGCCGCGCCACCCATGTCGTTCTGCATGCCGTTCATGGCGTCAGCGGGCTTCACCGAAATGCCGCCCGTGTCGTAGGTGATGCCTTTGCCCACGAGACCGATGTGCTTCTCGGCGCCCGCGGGAGAGTAAGAGACTTTGACGAGGCGCGGCGGGCGCGATGAGCCTTGACCAATGCCGATGATGCCGCCGCAACCCTCCGCAGCGAGCCTCTTTTCGTCCCACACCTCGACGGTGACCGGGGCACCCTTGGCGGCCGCCTCGGCGGCGTCGGCGAACGACTGCGGGTAGAGGTCGCCACCCGAACGGTTGGTCAGATCGCGCACGAGGGCAATGTTCTCGGTGATGATGCGGACTCGCTCGATTGCCTCGGCCGACACGGTGGCCTCGGTGCATACGGTCACCGCAGCGACGGGAGCTTTCACCTTTGACGCGGTCGTGGCGCGGTACCCCGTGAACGCATAGGAAGCAAGCGAGGCGCCCTCGATCATGGCGTGGACATGAGCGTCGTCGTCGAGCCCGAACGCGAGAGCGATCGAGCCGGTACCGGCAAGCTGACGCACCGCCGAGCCGGCCGCCCGGCGGGCAGACTCGGCGGTCAGGGCGGATCCGACGCCGACGACGGCGACCGTGGCGCGCGAGCCCTCAAGCGAAGGAAGCCGAACGAGCTCGTCTGCCTTGCCGGTGTATCCGATGGCGGTGAGGTGAGCGTGCAGGCTCGAAAGTGATGAGTGGGCGAGAAGCTCGGGGCCCTCGGCTCCCTGCCGGGCGGCGATGACGACGACGTCAACGTCGAGCGAGGCGGGGGCTGCAGCAGAGGTGGTCACCGTCAGGCTGGTCATGAGTGGTCCGTTTCTCAAGCGATGGAGATGTGTGGCGAACGAGGTCAAGGCGTACGCAGGTGCGCCGACCCCTTCAGGCTATTCCGTTTCACCTCGGGGCGATATGGTGACGACGGTTCTTCACAGCACTCCGCAGGCAGTTAGAGAGGCTCGACCATGACTCCCGAGGCCACCCCCTCCGACGGCGAATCGCGCGCGGCGTCGCGCGTCACCTGGCTGCGCTCTGGACCGTTCGCCATCGGTTTCATTGGCACCCTGGGGGTGCTGCTCGCGCTCCTCCTCGGTGCGGCCGTGTCGCAGCTGGCGTACACGATCACGCTGATCTTCTTGGCGACCTTCATCAGCCTCGGGCTGTACCCGGTCGTCACGCGTCTTGAGCGACGCGGGTTGCCGAAGTGGGCGGCCATCAGCGTGGTGCTCGCTGCCTTTCTCGCCGTGGTCGCGGTACTGCTTGTGCTCATCGTGCCAATCGTCATTGAGCAGGCCACCGAGCTGGCCCGCACCCTGCCCGAGAACCTGAGCGACATCGAGAACCAACAATGGTTCGTCGACCTTGACCTGCAGTTCAATGGCTATCCGTTCATCGTGCTCGAATGGGTGCGCTTGAGTTCAGCCGATCCGAATCTGTGGATTACGGTCGGCGGTGGCGCACTGCGCATTGGCGCCGACATCATCAACGGCACCTTCGGCGTGCTGCTCGTCGTCGTCATCACCCTGTACTTCGTTGCCTCACTTGACTCGATGAAGCACGCTCTCTACGACCTCGTACCGGGGTCAAAGCGAGACGGGTTCTCCGAGATCGCTGAAGAGATTTTTGAGTCGATCGGCAAGTACTTGAGCGGCCAGGTCGTCATCGCCGCGATGAACGCGACGTTCTCGTTCATCCTGCTCACGATCATGGGCGTTCGATACGCGGGCATCCTCGCGTTCATTGCCCTGTTCATCACGCTCATCCCCGTGATCGGCCCGCTGATCAGCACGACGCTCATGGTGTTCGTCACGCTCTTCACGTCGCCCACCGCGGCGATCGTCGTCGGCCTCGTGATGATTGTGTACATGCAGGTCGAGGCCTACCTGTTCACGCCACGAATCATCGGCAAGGCCATCAAGATCCCGGCGTCGCTCGTTCTCATTGGCGCCGTGATCGGCGGCACGCTGCTCGGCCTCCTCGGAGCACTCGTCGCCTCCCCGGTCGTCGCGAGCATCCTGCTGATTCTGAAGAAGGTCGTCGTGCCTCGTCAGCGTCTGAAGTAGCGCGCCATGACCACCGACCCTGCGACGCTCGTGCCAGCATTGTTCGTCATCATCCACGTCGTGCTGGGCTCGATCGCGATCATCCTCATCTCGGCACGACGCCGGCCGTCGACGGCGATCGCGTGGATGCTCACGATCATCTTCATCCCCTTCATCGGGGCCATCGCGTTCTTCCTCGTCGGGCTCAGCCGCCTGCCGAAGCGGCGGCGGGAGAAGCAGCGTGAGGTGAGCGAGCTGATTCTCGCGCGCACCGAGGGTCTCGACCGCGTGAGCCACCGCGACGAGTGGCCCGAGTGGCTCGGCTCCTCCGTTCGCCTCAACGAGAACCTCGGCGCCTTGCCGATGGTGGGCGGCACCCGTGCCGAGCTCACTGACGACTACGACGGCTCGATAGCCTCGATGGTCGCCGACATCGACACTGCCGAGCAGTACGTGCATGTCGAGTTCTTCATCCTCACGCTCGATGAGACGACCGAGCCGTTCTTCGCCGCGCTCGAGCGGGCGACCGCGCGCGGCGTCACGGTGCGGGTGCTGAGCGACCACCTCATGAGCATCCTGTCGTCGGCCAGAAAGCCGACCCTCGCCCGGCTGGCCGCCATGGGGGCCGAATGGCACGGGATGCTCCCCCTCCGCCCGCTGCGTGGCCAGTGGCAGCGCCCCGACCTGCGCAACCACCGCAAGCTCGTCGTCGTCGACGGGCGCGTGGGCCACACGGGCTCGCAGAACATGATCGCCTCGAACTACGGCAAGAAGAAGGCGATCAAACGAGGGCTGCACTGGCACGAGGTGATGGTGCGCCTCGAGGGGCCGGTCGTCCGTGAGCTCGACGCGGTCTTCGTCACCGATTGGTACAGCGAGACCGACGAGTTGTTGCCGCTCGACACGAGCCCCGTGGTGCTCGGCGACGACGCCGCTCTGCTCGACGCGCAAGTGTTGCCGAGCGGGCCGAGCTTCGAGAACGACAACAACCTCAAGCTCTACACGACGCTCATCCACAAGGCCGAACGCCACGTGAGCATCACGAGCCCGTACTTCGTGCCTGATGAAGCCATTCAGCTCGCGATCGTGACGGCGGCATCACGGGGTCTGCTCGTTGAGCTCTATGTGAGCGAGATCGGCGACCAGTTCCTCGTGTACCACGCGCAACGCTCGTACTACGAAGACTTGTTGCGCGCGGGCGTGCGCATCTACCTCTACCAGGCACCCACCGTGTTGCACTCAAAGCACTTCACAATTGACGACGACGTGTCGATCGTTGGGTCGAGCAACATGGATATTCGGTCGTTCAGCCTCAACATGGAGGTGTCGGTCATGGTGCACGGCGCCGAGTTCGCACAGCGGATGCGCGCCATCGAGGCCTCGTACCGCGAGCACAGCCGCGAACTCACGCTCGATGAGTGGGTGCGACGACCGTGGGGCGAGAAAGTGCGAGATAGCCTCGCTCGCCTCACGTCGTCGCTGCAGTAACGCTGTCGGCGGACCGCTGTTAGGCGCTGAGCGCCTTCGCCTTGAGCGAGTCGAACTCGGCCTGCGAGATCGTGCCATCGGCGAGCAGGGCCTTTGCCTTGCTGATCTCATCGGCGGGGCTCGTGCCCGCTGCTTCGCGGATGAACTCGGTCGCCGCATCCTGCGACCGCTTCGACGCCGCCGCGGTACGCGTCGCCATACCGGCACCGCGCGCGATGAGGTAGACGAGCAGCGTGATGAACGGCACGAACCACATGAAGACGAGCCAAACGGCCTTCCAGCCGCCGCTCAGCGTCTGGTCGCGGAAGAGGTCAGCGACCACGCTGAAGAGCGTGATGAAGTAGGCGATGAACGCGAACGAAATGAAGAAGATCATGATGAGGTTGCCGAGCGAGCCGAGAACACCGTCCATGGGAGGTGGTCCTTCCTGGTGAGTTGAGGTGCGGCACGACGATCTCCGCACGGCTCACTCTAGGGAGATTGCGCGCACTCCGTTAGGGTCAAGTGCGTGAGCGACATAGCGATTACCATGCTGATTCTCGCCGTCGTTGTGTTGGCGTTCGTGACGAACCGAATTCCCGTCGGCCTCATCGCGGTAGGCGCTTCGCTCGCTCTGTATGCCTTCGGCATCCTCGACTTGGGCCAGACCTTTGCCGGTTTCGGCGACCCCGCCGTCGTGCTCATTGCGGCGCTCTTCGTTGTCGCGGAAGGGCTTGACGGCTCAGGACTCACCGCGTGGACCGGACAGCAACTGGTCAAGCGCGGCGGCACCAACACTCGCGTCATGACGGTCATCATCATGCTGGTCGTGGGCGTGCTCGCGGCGCTGATCAGCGTCAACGGGGCGGTCGCTGCGCTACTGCCCGTGGTTGTCGTCATCGCAACGAAGATGACGATGCCCGCGGGCCGACTGCTTCTGCCGCTTGCTTTTGGCGCTCACGCCGGGTCTCTGCTCACCCTGACCGGCTCGCCCGTCAACGTGATCATGTCCGAGCTCGCCGAAGAGGAGACCGGACGGGGCTTCGGCTTCTTCGAGTTCAGCCTCGTGGGCCTGCCGATCGTGGCCGGCACCGTGCTCATCGCGGTGTTGCTTGGCAACCGGCTGATCCCAGCCCGCACCCCCTCGACCCTGGCGACCGACCTCGGGGACCACGCCCGCACACTGCTTGCGCAGTTCGGAAACGCTCAGCCCTTCGGTCGGGTGCGGGTGCTCGCCGGGTCACCGCTCATTGGCCGCACCGCCCAGCAGATTGTGTTCGAGAGCGCCACGCCCGTCGCGCTGATCGCCGTGCAGTCGCCCGGCGTCGCCGGGTCACGCGAGGCTTCCGCGCCGATTCGCGAGGGCGACGTTCTGATCTTGCAGGGCACGCCCACGAGCATCCGGTCGATCAGCGATGACGTGAAGCTCGAGGGCGTCGGCACGAGCACGGTATCGAGCAACTGGGCAGCCATGGACGCTGAGTATGGTGTTGCCGAAATCGTGATCCCTCCGCGATCGCGGGCGATCGGCGATGACGTCTTCCCCGGGATGATCACCGAGAGCGGCGACCTCATCATCGTCGCGATCCAGCGCGGTGGAGAAGACATCGGCGACCAGACCGGAATCCGTCTCGAAGCGGGAGACATCCTGTTGGTTCAGGGCCGCTGGGACGCTCTCGACACGAACCTCCGCGACTCATCCGTGATGGTCGTGGATGCTCCCGACCAGATCCGGCGTCAGGCGGCGCCTCTCGGGCGCCGCGCGTACATCGCCCTCGGCGTGCTCGTGCTCATGGTCATCGCCCTCGCCACGGGCATCGTGCCACCCGCTGTCGCCGGACTTGTCGCCGCGTCGATCATGGTGCTCACGCGCGTCGTGTCGATCGAGAAGGCACACCGCTCGATTCAGTGGACGACAATCTTGCTCGTCGGCGGCATGATTCCCGTCTCGACGGCGATCACCCAGACGGGCGCGGCCGACCTGCTCGCGACGGGCATCGTTGATGTCGTGGGTGCCCTCGGGCCAGCCGTTGTGCTGGCCGCGCTCGCACTCGTCACGTTGATCTTCGGCCAACTGATCAGCAATACCGCGACGGCGCTCATCATCGCTCCGATCGCCATTTCGGTTGCCTACGAAATGGGCGTTTCGCCGCTGCCGTTCCTCATGGCCGTGGCGGTCACGGCCGCCGCCGCCGTGCTGACCCCAGTGGCAACCCCGGGCAACCTCATGATCATGGCCCCCGCGGGCCTGCAATTCGGCGACTACTGGAAGTTCGGGCTGCCGGTCGGGCTCGTGTTCTTCGGGGTCGCCGTGTTGCTCGTGCCGGTCATCTTCCCGTTCTAGACGGCGTTACCCGCCCTGCTGGAGCGCGGCGGTCGCTGCCGCCCGCCCGGTGCGCACGGCGCCTTCCATGTAGCCACACACCCACTGGTCGCTTCCGGCCAGGTAGAAGGGCGGCTCGTGCGTACCGTGCAGGGGGCCAACCCCCATGACGTCGCCGGGCCGCCAACTCGTGATGTAGCCGAGGGTGTAGGGGTCACTCGCCCACCTCCGCACCGTCAGCGCGAGCGGGTCAAGCGCGCCGGGGCCGAAGGCCTGCGCCAACTCGTCGAGCAGCTCTGACTGCAGGCGATCGGGCGAGGTCGCTGCAAAGGCACTCTGGCGCTCGGGCGGCACGAGAGCCGACAGAATCCCGTCGCGCTGAACCCACGTGCCGCCGAGCATGCCGACTTCGGCATAGCTGGTTCCGCTGAGGCCGTCGGCCGCCCAGAACGAGTCACGGTAAACGGCCGTGACTTTCGAGGTGAGCGCGTGACGTTGGCGGTCGAGCGACGCGCGGCGGGCATCCGACAGCCCATCGATACGGATGCTGCGCAACGGCCCCGCCGGAACGGTCGAGATCACCGCGGCCGCCGTGTAGGTCTCACCGCTCGCGAGCACCACCCGACAGCCGCTCGGCGTCACGTCGATGCGGTGAACGACTGACCCGAGCGTGATGCGGTGGTCGAGCGCCTCGGCCATGCGCAGCGCGACGGTCGATGACCCTTCAGCAACCCGCGAGACTTCCCACACGTCGTAGTCGTAGAAGCCGGTGGCGCCGACGGCGGCCTCTTTGCGCAGGTCGCTCAAGAGCGAGGTGCGCTCGACCGACTCTGCTGCGAGCGCGAGCATTGCGACGTCTCGAGCGCGCACCACATTGGGGGTCGCGCCCACCGCGCGCAGCCATTGGCCCACGCTCAGTCGATCGAGCCGATCGGCATCAGGGTGCGACCACGGGTCGTCGGGGTTCACCGAGCGCACCAGGTCACCGAAGGCGCGCTCGACGTGCTCGTAGCTGCGCCGATCTTCGTCGCTCAGCCACGGGATGCCCTGACCCTGCGAGCGGCCATCGGCCATGAGCCACACGTCATCGCCGGGCAATCCCGCGAACGCGGGCACGAGGGTCAACCCCAGCTCTGCCACGAGCTGGGTGTAGGCCGTGTGCGACGGGCCCACCACCTCACCGCCCCACTGCACGATGCGGCCGTCGGCCAGGGTCGACTGTTCGACCCGACCGCCCACCCGACCACGCGCCTCGAGCACGTGAACGTCGACGCCGGCCGACGCGAGATCGCGCGCGGCAGCGAGTCCGGCCAGTCCCGCGCCAAGAACGATCACGTCGCTGTGGTTCATGCCGCGAGCCTAAGCGACAGGTACGCGCTCCTCTAGGCCCCAGGGCTGGCCGTAGCCACCCTCGCCCTCCGGGCGCGCCATGAGGTGCAGGAAGGGCTGGGCGTCGAAGGCCTCGGGGCCGAGAACTCCCGCGCCACTCCAGGCTCCGCTCGCGAGAAGCTCGAGGGCGATGACCGGGTTGAGCGCGGTCTGCCACACGACGCACTGGCTCTCGTACTCGGCCATCGTCCACTCGTTGTCGCTCACGTGGTACAGGTACACCGCGCGGGGTGCGCCGTCGACCCCGGTGCCGGTTACCCAAAGGCCCGCGCAGGTTTTGCCGGTCATCCGGGGGCCCAGCGTGGCCGGGTCGGGCAAACCGGCAGCGACAACGTCACGCGGGCTCACCATGACGGGGCCGTTTGCCGAGCGCACACGCAGCGGCTCGGTCTTGTCGAGCCCGAGCTGGTGCAGCGTCTTGAGAATGCCGATGAACTCGTCGCCCAGCCCGTACTTGAAGGTCACGCGCTTGGCGTCGACCCAGCGCGGCATGAGGAGCACCTCTTCGTGCTCGACGTTGACGCATTCGACCGGTCCGATGCCCTCAGGAAAGTCGAAGACCTCGGGCTCACTGAACGGCGGGGTCGTGTACCAGCCTTTGTCTTTCTCCCAGATGACAGGAGGGTTGAGGCACTCTTCGATCGTCGTCCAGATCGAGAACGACGGCGCGAAGATCTCGTTGCCCTCGTCGTCGCGAACCACGAGGTTGGCGCCGTCACGCGTGCCGAGCTCGTCGATCTCGCTGAAGAGGTGATCGGCCGCGTACCGCGCAAACACGTCGCTGAGCCCGGGTTCGACACCCATGCCCACGAGGGCGAGTCGGCCAGCCGCCTCCCAGTCATCAGAAGCCGCAAACTGCTCGTCGCCCAACTTGACGCCGGTGAGCGCATACGGCTGCTCGGGGTGCGGCTGCGACAGGCTCATGGCCATATCGAGGTAGTCGGCCCCGGCGTCGCGGGCACCCGCGAAGATCGTCGGCACGAACTTCGGCTCGACGGCGTTCATGATGTGCGTCGCGCCATGTTCACGGGCGACGGCCGCGACGCTCTCCGGCTTCGACGCGTCGATCTGTGCGGCGACGAACCGGTCACCCTGCGGGCCGTGCTTCGCCTCAATCCAGGCGATCGTGCGCTCCGCACGCGTGATGTCGTAGTCGCTCACAATCATCGCCTCGAAGAACGAACGGCGGGCAGCAATTTTGGCAATGGCATCTCCGACGCCACCGGCGCCGACCACAAGGATCCTCATGTCGCTCATGTTATCCATATGGACAACAGTCGCGCCAGTCCCAATTCCGTAGCCGGATGCTCTCGCGTCGCAACCTGGTGAACGCGACGCTCAGCGTGCCAACGCGGGCACCGTGCGCGGCTGAACAACAAGCCAGAGGGTCGCGATCGACACCACCGAGGTGCTCGCCATCACGACGCCCATCGGAACAGCGTTCGCAATGCCGAACAATCCGACGATGGGCGAGAGAAGCCCTGCGAGGCCGAAGTTGACCGCTCCCAGCAGTGACGCCGCCGTGCCCGCCTCTTTGCCATGGTTCGCGAGCGCGAGCGCTTGCACCATCGGAAAACCGAAACCGCACGCCGTGATGAAGAACCACAGCGGCACGACCGTGCCCCAGAAGCCGGCTCCCGCGATGTCGAGCGCAATGATTGCCAGCGCGCTGCCAAGCAACACCAGAGTGGAGACGCTTAAAATCCACTGCGGAGCGATGCGCTTCGCGAGTCGCGAACTGACCTGCACCCCGGCAACCACACCAATCGAATTCATGGCGAACAGCAACCCATAGCCCTGGGGATCGAGCCCGTAGACCTCTTGGAAGAGAAAGGGCGACGCCGAGAGGTAGGCGAAAAGCCCCGAGAACGACATGCCTCCAATGATCGCAACGCCAATAAACACGCGATCGGCGAAAAGCGCTCGATAGCGATCACGAATCGTTGCGTGGCCCTTATCAACGCGCCGCGCCGGTGGAAGGGTTTCGACAATAAAGACACTGGCCGCAATCACGATGACGACTCCGTAGGCCGCCAGCACGATGAAGAGCCCGCGCCAGGGCATCACGAGCAGCAGTTGAGAGCCGATGACAGGCGCGAGGATGGGGGCCAGGCCATTGACGAGCGACAGGCGGGAGAGCATCCGCACCAGCGGATAACCGCCGAACAGGTCGCGCACGGTCGCCATCGCGACGACGCCGCCGGCAGCCGCGCCGAAGCCCTGCAGAACACGGAAAGCCATGAGCCACGCGATGTCGGGCGCGAAGGCCACGCCAAGACTCGCGAGCACGTGCAGCGCTGTCGCCAGGATGAGCGGCAAGCGCCGCCCCACCGCATCACTCCACGGGCCGACGAGCAACTGCCCGAACGCGAAACCGATCGTTGTCGCCGTCAGGGTGAGTTGGATCGCCGCGGTCGAGACTCCGAGATCGGCTTCGACCTGCGGAAATGCAGGAAGGTACAGGTCAATCGTGAACGGGCCCAGTGCGGTGAGTGCACCGAGCACGATCACATAGACCGCGCGTTGACGCCGGGTCAGCGAGTCTCCGGGATGCACGACCGTCGACACGCAGAAATCTCCAGACAACGAGATAGGGGGCGGCCGAGTGGCCGCCCCCTATCTTACGAGCCCGCGGTTAGCGCGAGGTGCTGGCCCCCGCGCGACGCTTGTTGTAGACGTCGAATGCCACGGCAAGGAGAAGCACGAGGCCCTTGACGGCCTGCTGCCACTCGATGCCGATACCCATGATCGACATACCGTTGTTGAGCACACCGATGATGAGACCACCGATGATGGCGCCCGAGATCGTGCCGATTCCACCTTGAACTGCGGCGCCACCGATGAACGCGGCCGAGATGGCCTCGAGCTCGAAGCCGTCACCGGCCTTCGGGCCGGCGAGGTTCAGGCGTGCGGTGAACACGAGACCCGCGAGTGCAGCCAGGATGCCCATGTTCACGAACAGCCAGAAGTCGACCGACTTCGTCTTGACGCCCGAGAGTTCGGCAGCGTGGCGGTTTCCGCCGATCGCGTAGATGTGACGACCGAACACCGTGCGGTTCGCCACGATGCCATAGATCATCACGAGCACCGCAAGAACAATGAGCGTGACGGGGATGCCCTTGAAGGAGGCCAACGCATAAGAGAATGCGCCGACGCCCACCGCGACGAACACCATCTTGGCGATGAACCAGCCCGTCGGGTCAACAGCCTGGCCATACTTCTTGCGGCCGTTGCGGGTGCGAACCTGCTGCACGACGAGCGCGACAATCGCGATCGCGCCGACGCCGAGGGTGAAGAAGTCGATCGCTGCATCCGGCCCCGCGAAGGAGATGAAGCCGTTGCCGAGCGCACGGTATTCCTCGGGGAACGAGCCAATGTTCGAGTTGCCGAGGGTGATGAGCGCGAGACCCCGGAAGATCAACATGCCTGCCAGGGTCACAATGAACGCGGGTATGCCGACGTAGGCGATCCAGAAGCCCTGCCACGCACCGACGAGCGCACCGATGACGAGCGCACCGATGATGGCGAGCCACCAGGGAAGGCCGACCTGTTGGATCAACACCCCCGAGAAGGCGCCGATGAACGCGGCAATCGAGCCGACCGACAGGTCGATGTGGCCGGCGACAATCACGAGCACCATACCGATCGCAAGAATCAGGATGTACCCGTTCTGCACAATCAGGTTCGAGATGTTCTGCGGCCGCAGGAGGATCCCGTTGGTCGTGATCGAGAACAGCACGACCACCGCGATGAGCGCGAGGAAGATGCCGTTCTTGCCGAGGTCGCTCACGATGTACGAGAGCGTCGAGGGGAGCTTGATGCCCGACGACGGTGCCGGGGCCTTGGTTGCGATGTCAGACATTAGCGCTGCTTCTCCAGGGTCATGAGCTTGAGGAGGGCTTCGGGGGTGGCGTCGGCCACGGGCATCTGGCCCGTGATCCGTCCCTCAGAGAGGGCGTAGATGCGATCGCAAATGCCCAACAGTTCGGGCAGCTCAGAGGAGATGACGATGATCGCCTTCCCCTCGCTCGCCAAGCGATTGATGATCGTGTAGATCTCGTACTTTGCTCCAACGTCGATACCGCGCGTCGGCTCGTCGAGAATCAGCACGTCGGGGTTGCTATAGATCCACTTCGACAGCACAACCTTCTGTTGGTTTCCACCCGACAGTTGGCCGGCCTTGGTGAGCACGGTGGGAGCCTTGATGTTCATGCTCTCGCGGTACTCGTTGGCGACTTTGTACTCTTCGTTGTCATTCACGAGGCCCATGCGCACGAGCTTGCGCAAGGAGGCCATCGAGATATTGCGCTTGATGTCTTCGATGAGGTTGAGCCCGTACATCTTGCGGTCTTCGGTGGCGTACGCGATGCCGTTGCGAATCGCTTCGTCAACCGAGCGCGTTTTGATCTCGACGCCCCGCTTAAAGACCTTTCCGGTGATCCGGCTGCCGTAGCTCTGGCCGAACAAGCTCATGGCGAACTCGGTGCGACCAGCGCCCATAAGGCCGGCGATGCCAACGATTTCACCCGCGTGCACCGAGAGGTCGACGCTGTCGACCATGACGCGTGAGACATCTTGCGGGTGGTGAGCCGTCCAGCTCTCCACACGCAAAACTTCTTCACCGATGTGCGGTGTGTGGTCGGGGTACCGATTCTCGAGATCGCGGCCGACCATGCCCTTGATGATGCGGTCTTCCGACACGTCTTTGTGTTCCATCGTCTCGATCGTCTTGCCGTCGCGAATGACGGTGACCGAGTCGGCGATCTTCTTAATCTCGTTGAGCTTGTGGCTGATGATGATGCTCGTGATGCCCTGGCCCTTGAGGTGCAGGATCAGGTCGAGCAAGTGGTCGCTGTCGCTGTCATTGAGCGCAGCGGTCGGCTCGTCCAGGATGAGCAGCTTCACTTCTTTCGAGAGCGCCTTGGCGATCTCGACGAGCTGCTGCTTGCCGACTCCAATGTCGAGGATGCGCGTGACCGGGTCTTCATCGAGGCCGACGCGCGCGAGAAGCTTCTTGGCCTCTTGATTCGTGCGGTTCCAGTCAATGAGCCCGAGCGGGCCCTTGACCTCGTTGTTGAGGAAGATGTTCTCGGCGATCGAGAGGTAGGGGCTCAGCGCGAGCTCCTGGTGGATGATCACGATGCCTTTGGATTCGCTGTCGCGAATATCGCGGAACTCGACCGTCTCGTTCTCAAAGACGATGTCGCCCTCGTAGGTGCCGTGCGGGTAAACCCCGGAGAGCACCTTCATGAGGGTCGACTTGCCGGCCCCGTTCTCACCGCAGATGGCATGCACCTCGCCGCGTGCCACCTCGAGGGTGACGTCGGAAAGGGCCTTGACACCCGGGAAGGTCTTCGTGATCGACCGCATCTCAAGGATGTTCTGGGTCACGTGCTGCCTCTTCCTTACGTCGTTGGGGGAAAGAGCCGGTGGTGGGGAGCCTAGTGCGACTCCCCACCACCGGCCAGATGCAACTAGTGGTGCTTAGTTACCCGGTCTCGTTAGAGGCCGAGCTCCTCAGCGGTCCAGTAGCCGGTGTCGACGAGCGCCGACTCCACGTTGTCCGCAATGACCGGCACGGGGCCGAGCAGGAACGACGGCACAACGAGCTTGCCGTTGTCGTACGTGGTGGTGTCGTTGATCTCGGGCTCGCCGCCCTCGAGAAGGGCAACGGCCATGCCGGCCGCAACCTTCGCGAGCTCGCGGGTGTCCTTGAAGATCGTCGCGAACTGCTCACCCGAGAGGATCGCCTTGACCGAGTCAACCTCGGCGTCCTGGCCCGAGATGATCGGGAAGTCGACGCCCACAGCGTAGCCAGCGTCGGTCAGGGCCGAGATGATGCCACGGCTCAGACCGTCGTACGGCGACAGAACGGCGTTAACCTTCGTGCCGTCCGAGTAGTTCGCGGTGAGGAGGTCTTCCATGCGGCTCTGGGCGACTTCGCCGTCCCAGCGGAGCGTGGCGGCCTGCTCGATGTCGACCTGACCCGACTTGACGACGAGCGTTCCGTCATCGATCAGCGGCTGGAGAACATCCATGGCGCCGTTGAAGAAGAAGAACGCGTTGTTGTCGTCCAGCGAGCCAGCGAACAGCTCGATGTTGAACGGGCCGGCGGGAGCACCGTCGACGGGGTTGCCCTCGAGGTCGGTGAGGCCGAGACCCGTCAGCAGGGTCCACGCCTGCTGCTGGCCCACGAGGAAGTTGTCGAACGTCGCGTAGTAGTTGACGTTCTCCGAGTCGCGGATCAGGCGGTCGTAGGCGATGGTGGGGATACCGGCGTCAGCGGCCGTCTGCAGCACCTCGGTGAGCGTGGTGCCGTCGATCGCGGCAATGATCAGGGCTTCTGCACCCTTGGTGATCATGTTCTCGACCTGCGAGACCTGCGTGGGGATGTCGTCCTCAGCGAACTGGAGGTCGACGGTGAAGCCGGCAGCCTCGAGCTCGGCCACGAGGGCGTCACCGTCAGCGATCCAGCGCTCCGACGAGCGGGTCGGCATCGCAACGCCGATGAGGCCGCCTTCGGCGTCGCCGCCATCAGCAACCGGGGCCGAGCAGGCGGCGAGACCGAAGGTCATCGCGCCAATGGCCACGGCGGAGAGAAGAACGTTCTTCTTCACTGTGTGTCCTTTCATAGGGGATGTGGTGGTGCTGCGGCCCTCGCCTCGATTGCGAGTCGAGAACCGTTCCCGGGGCGAACCCCGGAGATCTAGGTGCTCAGGGCTCGATTCATAGCGACTGAGCCAATCGATAGTAGGCGGCGTTCGTGCGCACGTCGCGCGCAAACCCCTCGAGCGTGGTGCTCTCGTCGATGACAAGCAGCTCGACCGCGAACATGGCCGCGGTCGAAGATC